>CAKVCR010000115.1 GCA_934725835.1 uncultured Odoribacter sp. | reverse complement strand
TTGTAGTAGATTTTCTGGGCTATTTATGCTTAATAGGTGATTTTTTCGTATCTTTGTATAAAATATTCAGATTGTCATGGAAAAGGAACGATATATTCATTTCGACTGGGCGATGAAGCGGATGCTTCGTGATAAGGCAAATTTCAGCGTGCTTGAGGGGTTGCTGACGGTATTGTTGAATGAGAAGATTACCATTGTGGAACTGTTGGAGAGCGAAAGCAATCAGCAGACGGAGGATGATAAGTTTAATCGAGTAGACATTAAAGCAAAGGATAGTAAGGGGGAAGTTATTATTGTTGAAGTGCAGAATACACGGGAAATATATTATTTGGAGCGTATTTTATATGGAGTAGCAAAGGCTGTGACAGAACATATTTCTTTGGGACGCTCTTATCAGGAGGTGAAGAAGGTGATTTCAATCAGTATTCTTTATTTTGATATCGGAAAAGGACGTGACTATCTGTATCATGGTTATTCTCATTTTGTTGGAGTGCACACACATGATGAATTACAGGTAACTTCGAAGGAGCGTAATGCAATTGTTCGTAAATCACCTAAGGATATTTTTCCGGAGTATTATTTAATTCGTGTGAATGAGTTTAATCAAGTTGCTCGCACTCCATTGGAAGAGTGGATTTCTTACTTGAAAACTGGAGAAATTAGCGAGAGTGCTTCTGCTCCCGGATTGCAGGAGGCTCGTGAACGATTGCGCTATTATGATATGAAACCTGCGGAACGGCATGCTTATGATGAACATATCAATGCGGTGATGATTCAGAATGATGTGCTTGATACAGCAAAAATAGAAGGAAGAGCAGAAGGAAGAGCAGAGGGAAGAGCAGAAGGACGGCAAGAAGGACGTACGGAAGCAAAAATAGAAAGTGCGCATAATTTAAAAAACTTGGGAGTTGCAATAGATATTATTTCTCAGGCAACCGGATTGTCTGTAGAGGAAATAGAGAATCTTTAGACAATATTTAAAGAGACTGTTGCATGTGTCCTACCATTTTGAAGGTGGGACACATTATTTTAATTATGTACGTTTGAAAGGCTAAAATGCGGGAGAAAATGTATAGGATTGTTTATGTTAGTGATTAATTTGTATACCTTTGCCAAAGAGGAAATAATTGTTCAACAGGTATATGAAGAGTAGTAATGATGATAAGTTTGCGCTTTTTACGAGAGGTGATGAAAGTGCGTTTCGTTGTTATTATGATTTGTATTATAATGCTTTATGTTTATTCGGTCTGAGAATGTTGAAAGAAGAGAAGGTGGCGGAAGATGTTGTTCAGGATGTGTTTGTTAATTTGTGGAAGGCGAGGGAGACAATTGAGTCGGAGTTGCATTTGAAAATGTATCTATATCAATCAATGCGACATCGTTGTCTGAATTATATCCGGATAAAAAAGTTGGAGGAGGATTATCGGGAGGAATGTGCATTGCTCGAGTCGGAAGATGGGTTTGAAAATGCAGTTGTAGAGGAGGAGGTGCATCGGATGGTGATGGAGGAAATTGATAGTTTGCCGCAGGAACAACGTCGGGTGATTCTTTTGCATTTGGAAGGGATGAATAATATTGAAATAGCAGAAGTTATGAATATTTCCGTGAATACGGTAAAAACACACAAAGCCCGTGCTCGTCACCAATTGAAAGCGAAATTACAGGATCTTTTCATGGTAACTTTTATCTTAGGGTTATAATATCTGATTGTCTTTTTTGTGTTTGAAAAAATAATTTGATTTTTTGTCATCCTCTAACTCGACATCTTTGTATTAGGAGTAGTTATTGGTAGAATAACTTGTAATCACAGAATGAAGGATAATGTTTTGAGATGTCTATAGAGGAAAAAGTATATTGGATAAAAGCTTATTTGGACGGAAGATTAACACCGGAAGAGGAGTCCGGATTCCGGCAATGGTTGAATGCATCCGAAGCTAATCGTGTATTATTGAATCGGGTACAGGATGAACGAATTCTGGCAGGCAAGATTTGTTTTGCTAAAAGAAATAACAAGCAAAAAAGTTGGGATAATATTCAGAAGAAGATTCGAAAACGTCCGAGTATTTTTGTTCACTTTATGCGTTATGCGGCGATATTGGCTATCGCTGTATTGGTTGGTGTCGCTGTCTATCAAATGATGGATTATCAAAAGGAGGATAGCGATAACTTGCTTGTTCTAGAACAGTCTACTGCTGTAAAGGGTGGGTATAAAGCATATTTGGAGTTGGCAACGGGCGAACGTTTGGTTTTGCATCGTTTGGATAAGGTGACGACTAGAATTAAAGGGGCAATGATAAAGACGGAAGATGAGGGAACGGTGGTTGTCAATGAGCAAAGAACGGATACTGTTGTTGAAGAATCCGAATATAACCGGCTCGTTGTGCCCAGAGGAGGAGAATATAAGATTGTATTGGCAGATGGAAGTCGGGTATGGATTAATTCGCAATCGATTTTAGAATTCCCGACTTGTTTCGTGGAGGGAGTGCGTCGGGTGAGATTGAGGGGGGAGGCATATTTTGAGGTGGCTAAAAATGTGGAAAAGCCTTTTATTGTGGAGGTTGAAAATAAAGAAATTAGGGTGTTGGGCACGACTTTCAATGTGAGTGATTATGATGGAACGTTTGTGACGACCTTGGTTTCAGGTCAGGTGCAGGTGGCGGTCAATGACAAGGATTATATACTTATGCCTTCCATGCAGGTTCGGGTAGAAGGGAATGATATTCTTGTTAAGCAGGTGGATGTGAGAGAGTTTACAGCTTGGAAAGATGGAGTTTTTATTTTCAGAAAGCAGAGATTGCGTGAGGTGATGGATATATTGTCCCGTTGGTATGATGTTGATGTCTTTTATCAGAATATGGAATTGCAGGATTTGCATTTCACGGGTACGATACAGCGACATAGTGAGATTTCTGATATGTTGAAGTTTTTGGAAAAGACGGATATGGTAAAATTTACATTAAGTGGTAAAACGTTAATAGTGTCTAAATAAAAAGCTGTTGAAAAATTAGGCCCTTTTCAACAGCTTAAATGAACAACTGAGTGTTTCATCTTTTAGTAGAACAAATTTATGAGAAAAAATCAACAAATACGATTTCTCAAGAATCGTATTTTAAAAAAAGTAGTGAACATTATGAAATTGACATTCATTTTGTTGTTTATCAGTTTTATGCAGGTGTCTGCAGCACTGTATTCTCAAGATGCCAGAGTTTCTGTTCAAGTGAAAGAAGGCTTGATAGAGGACGTCTTCCGATTGATTGAGAAGCAGTCCAATTATGTATTTGTGTACAATCACGAACAGGTAAGTAAAGTGAAGAGACTTTCGCTTGATCTAAAAAATGAGCGTGTTGCCGAAGTGCTTACTGAGTGTTTGAAAAATTCAGGTTTGTACTATGAATTTCTGGATAATGCAATTGTTATTCGTGGTTTAGCGGATTCTGAGGAAAATGAAAAAGGAGTGAAAGTAAGAGTCATCCAAGGAGTGGTTACAGATTTGCAAAAAAGTCCTTTGGCCGGGGTGTCTGTATTAATTAAAGGAACTTCTCTGGGAGTAACAACGAATGCGGAAGGTGCATATCGGATTTCATTGCCCGAGAATCAACAGGATATAACATTAATCTTTTCTTTTATAGGAATGCAAACCAAACAAATTAAAGTTGCCTCGCAGGACACGATAAATGTGGTGATGGAAGAGGATTTGCATGAATTGGAAGAGGTGGTTTCCTATGGATATTATCAGGTTGATAAACGCTATATGACGAGTTCTGTGACTTCTTTAAAGATGGATGATATTATGCAACCCGGAGTGAGTACGGTCGACCAGATGTTGGAGGGACGTGTTCCCGGGATGATATTTATGCAAAATTCAGGTCAGGTAGGTTCTACTCCAAAGATTAAGATTCGTGGTACGACAACGATTTTGGGCTCTCAAGCTCCTTTGTGGGTTGTGGATGGTGTGATTTTATCTGATCCGGTGAATGTTGACCCCTCGTTGATTAATGATTTGGATTTTGTAAATTTATTGGGTAATGCGATTTCAGGAATCAATCCTGAGGATATTGCTCAGATTGATGTATTAAAGGATGCTTCGGCCACGGCTATTTATGGCCCAAGGGCTTCCAATGGAGTGATTGTGATTACAACGAAAAAAGGGAAAGTAGGAGCACCTTCTGTTTCTTATTCCTTGACCGGGACTTTTCGCCAACGCCCCCGTTATTCTGACCGGGCTGTAAATGTCATGAATTCGCAAGAGAGGATAGACTATTCTAGAGATGTAATCAGAAATCAACTTAATGTGCCGAATTTGAATAGTTGGGTGGGCTATGAAGCTGCCTATTATGACTACTATACGGGTAAGATTAATCATCAGGAGTTTTTGAATCAAGTTCGAGAGATGGAAACCGTGAATACGGATTGGTTGGGAATTTTAATGCGGGATTCTTATTCTCATTCCCATTCTTTGAGTATTTCCGGTGGAACAGACCATATTCGTTATTATGCATCTTTGGGATATAATGATGAAAACGGTAATATTCGAAGAGAAGGTAGTGACCGTTATTCTGCAATGACCAGTTTGAATTTGAACTATAATAAGTTCACTATGCAATTCAAATTGAATGGCAGTACAATGAAGAGAAAGTATACTCCGGCAGAGGTTGGGGTAACCACCTATGCCTATAATACGTCTCGTAGTGTCCCTGCATATAAAAAGGATGGAGAGTTATGGTTTTACCAAAAGAATAATGTTAGTTACAATCAACCGTTTAGCATTATAAATGAGCAGAGAAATTCATATGATAAAATCAATACGGAACAATTGGGGTTGAATGTATCTTTAGAGTATCGTTTGTTCCCGAGTTTGAAAGTGGGCGTATTCTGTTCGTATAATGTGTCTAATTCAAGCGAAAATGTGTATTTTGCCGATAACACGTGGTATATAGCAGATTTGAAGAAAGCTGATATGTCTACGGGAGAGGTTGATATAACTACAACATTGTGTCCGGTGGGAGGTGAATTGCGAATGGATAATACGAAGAATGAAAATTACAGTCTGAGAGGAACGCTGACATTCAATAAAGCAGTGGATAAAGAATTGAATCATGTGCTTTCAGCTTCTTTGATTGGTGAATTAAGTTCATCGAAGTATACGGGTTTTAAGATTACAAAGCGAGGATATATGCCGGATCGCGGTATGATTTTCAATAAACTTGAAACGATGAATAAAGATAATTTGTATACGGCATATAATACGTGGTTGTTGAGTAATGATGCTATGGGTGTCATGAAAGATAATTTGACGAATTTGGTCGGACTTGTCGGTTCTTTTGTGTATTCCTATAGAAATTCGTATATTTTCAATGTGAATGGGCGAATCGATTTCTCAAATAAGTTTGGTGATGCAAGTAATAGTAAATTACTTCCTATCTGGTCTGTTTCAGGGCGTTGGAATATGCATGAGAATGTACTGCGGGATGTAAGCTGGATAGACATGTTGGCATTGAAAATGTCTTTTGGTTATCAAGGAAATATGTCTGCATTGGATTCACCTCGGTTGATTATAAAAAAGGAGGGGATAGATAACTCTTTTAAAGAGTTGTATTCGACAATTGCAAATTACCCGAATCCCAATTTGAAATGGGAAAAGACTTCCACTTATAATGTTGATGTCGATTTCTCATTATTTGATCGTAAAATCCGAGGAACAATCGGTTATTATTATCGATATACACGGGATGCTTTCCTTTCTAAAAAAGTGTCTGTCGTGAATGGTGTTGACGCTTATACGGTTAATGAGGGTAATTTACGGAATCAAGGATATGAATTGACCTTGAATTTTATGCCGGTGAATACAGCGACAACTCTTAATGGACAACAGAGAGGATTTGTCTGGCGTTTTGACCCTAATTTCGGTACGGTGTTCAATCAATTGATAGATAAGGTGAAACGTAAGGATCGAGTTCTGCAGGATAAAGTGAGCTATAAGGATTATCTGAATGGCAGAGTACAGGTCGCAGGACGTCCGGTAAATACATTCTATTCTTATAGATTTAAAGGATTAAATCCGGAAAATGGTTCTCCAATGTTTTATGGAACAGAAAAAACTACATTAGTCAATGGGGAGGAAAAATTGACAAGTGATATTTATGGAGAGATGGATCGGGAAGATGTATGGTTAACGGTGATGGAACATTCGGGAGCACGGGAACCGTTTTTGCAAGGAAGTATTAATAACTATTTTGGATGGAGAAATATTGGACTTTCGTTTAATTTGGCATATAGCATAGGTTCAAAGATTCGTTTGTTCAGGATGTTCCCTGACGATGGTGTGGTTGTTGGACCCGAGAAAAATTTGCGCCGAGAATTTGTTAATCGTTGGAAACGTCCGGGGGATGAGGAGTACACGAATATTCCGGGAATTTTAACAGGAAACGCATGGAATGAGGCTAGATGGCCTTGGTGGAATGCAGAAGCATATGCATTCTCTGATAATTTGTGGGAAATGTATGACTTTTCGAATGTTCGGGTTGTGTCTGGTAATTATTTGAAGTTATCAAGTCTTTCTTTGCGTTATGTTGTGCCGGAATATGTTTGTAAGAAGATGCGAGTGAAATCTTTATATGTTAATATGAGTGGTACAAATCTGTTTACTATATGTAGTAGAAAATTGAAAGGACAGGATCCGTCGCAGTCTGGTTCGACATCCTTGATAAATCTTTCTGTACGTCCAACGTATTCACTGCAATTGAGTGTGACATTTTAAGTGATGAATTATGAAAAAGATATTATTTATTATTATAGGATGCGTTTTATTGTGTGCTTGTGGAGATTTTTTGGAGGAGTATTCGCAAGAACTCGTGTATGCAAGATCCTGTGAAGATTTAGATGAAATTTTGATAGGGAACGGATATATGAAGCGAAATGCCTTGCAGAATTTCTTTTACTATAATGAAACGGAAGGCACATATTATCCATATTTACATGTGATGGATGATGATGTGGAAGAGTTTATCACAGGTGGTTTGAAGATGAACGGCTTCTCTACGCCGGCAGAGCGTTTGCGTAATTTTTATGCATGGGGAGAAAACCCCTTTTCTTATATGGACGGAACAGAAATGAAAGATGTGGATTGGAAGAGGTTGTATCAGCATATAGGTTATGTGAATGTGATTATATCTTATGTGAAAGAATTTGATAGTGATCCGGAAGAAATTCGTCATCGTGTGATGGGAGAGGCTCAGTTTTTGAGAGGATGGTATTATTATATGTTGGTGAATCTGTATGCTAAACCTTATTCTAAAGAAACGGCGAATGCTGATTTGGGCGTTCCTTTGAATATTACTGAATATATTGAAGATAAGTATTTTAGCCGAGATCCGGTGCAGAAGGTGTATCAGCAAATTGTGACGGATTTGAAAGCTGCTGCAGATAATTTGGCAGGTGTTGTTCAGCCTACATTTTATCGGGTTAATGAAGCCGCAGCCAGAACGTTGTTGAGTCGGGTATATTTGTATATGGGTGAATGGAAGCTTGCCATAGAGGAGTGTGATAAAATTATAGCTTCAGGGTGTAAGTTGCAGGATATGAATACAATGAAGGAGAAATGGCTTAATACGGTGAATTCTCCTGAGATATTGTTTACGCAGGGAAGCTATTCCATGCAATTTTTGATGGATAATAGTCTGCTCTCTTATGCAGCGCAAGGAGGAGGACGATATCGAGCGTCGGACGAGTTGATAGACTTATACAAGAAATATGAAAATGAAGGGGTTGTGGATTTGCGAGCTACTACTTTTTTAGAGCCTTCATCAAAGTATTGCCCCGGATTCTTCTTTGTTCGCAAATCTCCTGATGCTTCAACAAAATCGGGTACTTCGAAGATTTATGATGCTTGTTTGATTCGTTCTGCAGAGGTGTATCTGAATAAAGCGGAGGCTCAGGCGATGTTGGACCAAACGGATGCTATCAGTACGATTAAAGTTTTGATGAATAATAGATATAAGGATGGGGTGCTCCCTGCTATTGATAGTTTAAGAGGACAGGCTTTGGTGGATTTTATTCGGGAAGAGCGGCGTCGAGAATTATGTTTGGAGGGACATCGCTGGTTTGATTTGAGACGTTATGCCGTGACATCCAAGTATGCCGAAGCAAAACAGGTGAAACATGGTGTTTACCAGTCTGCCATGGCGAATATGCAACCGGGAGTGTATGATGGAAGTTATGTTTTAAAGGCTTTTGGAGAGGAGCAAGCTTGGGTATTGCCAATTCCTGATTATGAAATTATATTCAATCAAGGAGCTATGGTGGATAATGCCAAGAGGGTGGCTCGTGTGAAAATGGGGAATTAATTTATAAAGGATGTAAGTATGAAAAATAGTTTTTTTATAATATTGGGAATTATGCTTTGTCTTCTGGTAGGGTGTAACTCAGATGATGAAGATGTGAGAGCTGTTGAAAATATGCCGGACTGGTTTAGAATAGAGGACAAACC
>CAKVCR010000114.1 GCA_934725835.1 uncultured Odoribacter sp. | reverse complement strand
AAGGTATATTAGAATGTTTTTTCATCGGGTTGGTTACACGTTTTGTCTGTAATGACTGGAATGCACGAATTACGCGGAAACGAGTGTTGCGCGGTTCAATAACGTCATCAATGTAACCATAGGAAGCTGCTTTGTACGGGTTAGCAAATGCCGTGTTGTACTCTTCTTCTTTTTCTGCAATGAATTTTGCTTTTTCTTCTGGATCTGTGATGGCAGCTACTTCTTTACCATACAGCACTTCAATTGCTCCCTTAGCGCCCATTACAGCAATCTGAGCTGTCGGCCATGCATAGTTGAAGTCTCCTCTTAATTGTTTACAAGACATAACGTCATGAGCTCCACCATAAGACTTACGCAATGTTACGGTTACTTTAGGTACTGTAGCTTCTCCGTATGCAAACATTAATTTTGCACCATGAGTAATGATACCGCCATATTCTTGAACACGTCCTGGCAAGAATCCCGGTACATCGACCAATGTCAAAATAGGAATATTGAAGCAGTCGCAGAAACGTACGAAACGAGCAGCTTTACGAGAAGATTCAATGTCCAAAACTCCTGCATAGAAACTTGGCTGGTTGGCAATAACACCCACTGAACGTCCTCCCATGCGGCAGAAACCAACAATGATATTGCGAGCATAGCGTTTGTGAACTTCCAGGAACTTACCGTTATCAACAATAGCTTCGATAACTTCCAACATATTGTAAGGTAAGTTTGGATTATCAGGAATCAAGCTGTTCAATTTGTCTTCCAAACGGTCAATCGGGTCTTTGCATACAGTCATAGGAGCTTCCTCTAAGTTGTTGGAAGGCAAGTATGACAATAAATCACGAATTAGGCTAATACCTTCTTCTTCGTTTTCAACCATAAAATGAGAAACTCCAGACTTAGTAGAGTGAACTTCTGCTCCACCTAAATCTTCTGTTGTAATATCTTCCCCGGTAACTGTTTTTACAACTTTAGGACCAGTTACGAACATGTAAGATGTTTGGTCGGTCATTAAGATAAAATCTGTTAATGCTGGGGAATATACAGCTCCTCCGGCACATGGACCGAAAATTGCAGAAATCTGTGGGATAACTCCTGATGCCAAGATGTTGCGTTCGAAAATTTCCGCATATCCTGCTAAAGAATTAACCCCTTCCTGAATACGAGCACCGCCTGAGTCGTTCAATCCAATGATAGGAGCACCAACAGTCATGGCTTTATCCATTACTTTACAGATTTTTTGTGCCAACATTTCTGAAAGAGCACCACCGAATACGGTGAAATCCTGTGCAAATACAAATACTACTCGTCCGTTTACTGTACCTTGTCCTGTAACAACACCATCACCTAAAAATTTGGTTTTCTCCATTCCAAAGTTGCTGCAACGGTGGGTTACAAACATGTCAAATTCTTCAAAGCTGTCTTCATCAAGCAACATGGCAATTCTTTCACGTGCAGTGTATTTGCCTTTCTTGTGTTGAGAATCAATACGCTTTTCTCCTCCTCCTAATTTAGCTTTGATACGTAAGTCAATCAATTCTTTGACTTTATCTTGATTTGTGGCCATAATATTGAATTGTTGATTTGAAAATATTTATTTTTAAAGATGCTCTGATTTGAAAATTCGAAGATGTGAAAATGTAAATTGCCTTCTATTAGTGGGTATCACATTTTCACATCTTCACGTCATTTGATTTTCAAGCTTATTTATTTTTTACCGCAAAGTTCTGTTAACACTCTGTTCGTTGATTTCGGGTGCAAGAAGCCGATTTTTAATCCCTCTGCGCCTTTGCGAGGAGCTTTGTCAATTAACTGACATCCTGCTTCTGCTGCTTCGTTTAATGCCTGTGCAACATCTTCTACTGCGAACGCCATGTGGTGCATACCGCCTCCATTCTTCTCTACGAATTTGCCGATAGGTCCTTCTGGATCGGTTGATTCCAATAATTCAATTTTTGTCTGACCAACCATGAAGAATGCAGTTTTTACCTTCTGGTCTGCAACTTCTTCTACGGCATAACATTCTAGACCTAAAACTTTTTCATAGAAAGGAATAGCTTCTTCCAAACTTTTAACGGCAATACCGATGTGTTCGATATGTGTTGGTTTCATAATTATAATAAGTTATTAATTAAATAATATGTTTTAAATTGATTGATTACTATACTGTTATCTTTCAAAAAGACACCTTCCACACTTGAAGTATGATTCCTTCGAATGCCTCTCCTTGAAAATCGTCTCAAAATTACAGATTGTAATTACGATTATCAAATAAAATCGTAAGTTTATTTACAGTAATTTATGTTTAGAATGATTTTAAATAACATGTATTGCATTATGTAAGTTGACTTTAAGAACAATAGGCATGTGTCTGTATGAAACGGTGCGATACTTTTGATGTTTTGTTTTTGTATATCGAAATTTATTTCTACCTTGTGACACGTTTTTTGATGGCATTTAATAATAAATTTTAGATATGTTCGACAAGAGTATTTATACAAACAGACGTGCCCGTCTGAGAGAGAAAATGAGTCATGGATTAGTGTTGATTTTGGGTAATGGTGAAGCACCGGCAAATTACACTGACAATACCTATAAATTCCGTCAGGATAGCTCTTTTATATATTTTTTTGGTATTAACCAGCCTGGTTTTGCCGGAGTGATAGATGTTGATAGTGGAGAGGAATATATTTTCGGTAATGATGTCGATATGGATGATATCATCTGGATGGGACCTCAGCCAAGTGTCAAGGATATGGCAGCTGAAGTCGGAGTTGAGAAAACTGCGCCTTTTGCTAAATTGGCTGAATGTTTGAAGCAGGCTATTGTAGCCGGACGCCGGATTCATTTCCTGCCGCCTTATCGTTTCCGCAATAAGATTTTGCTTGAAGATTTGTTAGGTATCCACCATTCAATAGTAAAGGAATATGCCTCTTTAGAGTTAATCAAAGCGATTGTTGATTTGCGTTCTGTCAAAGAGACATGTGAGATAGAAGAAATAACTAAGGCTTGTAATATCGGTTATGAGATGCATACTGCTGCCATGCGACTTTGTAAGCCGGGTGTGAAGGAGCAGTATATCGCAGGAGTTCTGGAAGGAATTGCTGCATCGTATGGAAGTTCTGTATCATTCCCTGTTATTCTGTCTCAGAATGGTCAGACTTTGCATAATCATGACCATAGTCAGATTTTGCAAATTGGACGAATGATGTTGACAGATGCAGGAGCAGAGAACAATATGAATTATTGTTCGGATTTTACTCGTACGATACCAGTGGGTGGTAAATTTAACAGTCGTCAGAAGGATGTTTATAATGCAGTGTTGGCTGCTAACAATAAGGCAATAGAAATTGCCAAACCTGGGGTGACTTATCAATATGTGCATTTAGAGGTGTGTAAAGTATTGGCTCAAGGGTTGAAAGATTTGGGTTTGATGAAGGGTGATGTGAATGAGGCGGTTGCTGCAGGTGCTCATGCGCTTTTTATGCCTCATGGATTAGGACACATGATGGGGTTGGATGTGCATGATATGGAGGATTTGGGTCAGATTTATGTGGGATATGACGATGAAACTCGACCGATTCAACAGTTTGGAACTTCTTCTTTGCGTATGGGGCGTCGTTTGCAGGAGGGTTTTGTGATTACTGACGAGCCGGGATGTTATTTTATTCCAGCTCTGATTGACCAATGGAAAGAGGAAGGTTTGCACAAGGATTTCTTGAATTATGACAAAATTGAAACTTTCAAGGATTTTGGTGGAATCCGTTTGGAAGACGATATTCTGATTACCTCTACGGGTTCTCGCTTCTTGGGTGATAAACGTACTCCAATTACAGTTGAAGAGGTAGAAGCAATTATGGCAGAATAATTTTTGTTGAAGATTTTGAGGAATTATACCAATAAGAATTTTTAATATAGACTAGTTGTGTCGTCATTGAGCTGTATCCCAAAAATTTGTGCTTAATTTTCGGGATACAGTTCATTTCGCCTTATTAATAAATAGTGGTGTGGTAGCGTGGGTGTTCGTTTGTATAGATAATCAATAAATGGTTGGCTACTTTTTTATGCTTTAATTTTTCAATCAAATGAAAAACTATTAACTTAGGCGCTTCTATAATAAGAGAGAAATGAATATTTAAAATATTGAACCTATGAAGTTTGTTGTTTCAAGCAATACACTGCTGACTCGTTTGCAGGCGGTGAGTAAGGTGATCGGTGGTAAGCCGGTTCAGCCTATTTTGGATAATATTCTATTGGTTGCTTTTGAAGGAGCATTGTATGCTACTGCTTCTGATAAAGAGACTACTATGGAGGCTAAAATTGAGCTGGATAGTATGGATGAAGAAGGAAAAATCACTATTCCGGCAAAAATATTGTTGGATATGTTGAAGGAATTTCCTGAACAACCTCTATCATTCGATATTAATACAGCAAGCAATGAGGTGAAAATCCTTTCTGAAAAAGGAGAATTTTCTGTGATGGGAGAAAATGCTGATGATTATCCTATTCAGTCTTCTTTGAATGATAATAATGTTGTATTCTCCACCAAATGCGGTTTGATGTTGGATGGAATTTTAAGAACCATTTTTGCAACAGCGAATGATGACTTGCGTCCTGTGATGAATTGTATTTTGATTGAGATGAATGAGGATAACTTTACATTTGTCGCTTCAGATGCTCATAAGTTGGTTCGTTACAAGCGTTTTGATGCAAAGAGTGAATGTGGTCAATTTTCTTTGATTTTACCTAAGAAACCGGCTTTGATGTTGAAAAACATTCTTCCGAAAGATGATTCTGATTTGAGACTGGCTGTTGGAGATAAGATGGCTCGCTTTGAATTTGGTAATTATAAAATGACTTGTACGCTTGTTGAAGGACGTTTCCCGAATTACAGTGCAGTAATTCCTCAGAACAATCCGAAGAAAATCATAATTGAGAAAAAGGAGTTTTATAATTCTTTGCGCCGCGTGTCTGTAATGGCGAATCAGACGAGCAACTTGGTGAAATTCGATGTGTCTGAAGATAAGCTTGTTATTTCTGCGCAAGATTCGGATTATGCGATGTCCGGACATGAGACATTGGCTTGTCAATATCAAGGGGAAAATATCGCCATTGGTTTTAAATCACCTTTTGTGTTAGAAATTTTGTCAAACATCACGTCTGATGATGTTGTCTTGGAATTGTCTGATCCGACTCGTCCGGGGTTGTTCTTTGCATATGAAAATAAGGATAATGATGAGGATTTGTTGATGTTGTTGATGCCTATGATGGTGTAGAAAGTTTGGAATATGAATTTGAACTTGGCGAACCCGATTGTTTTTTTTGACTTGGAAACAACCGGTATTAATATTGCAAAAGATCGTATTGTTGAGATTTCGGTATTGAAAGTATTTCCGAATGGTAAAGAAGAACAGCGGACAATCCGGGTCAATCCGGGTATGCCTATTCCGGAAGAAGCATCTAAAGTGCATGGTATTTATGATGAAGATGTAAAAGATTGTCCTTTGTTTAAAGGGATTGCCAAAGAGTTGGCCCATTATATTGAAGGGTGCGATTTAGGTGGATATAATTCTAATCGTTTCGACATTCCCTTGTTGGCTGAGGAATTTTTAAGGGCTGATGTTGATTTCGATATGAGCCGTCGGAAATTTGTGGATGTGCAGACTATTTTTCATAAGATGGAACAACGCACTCTATCAGCTGCGTATCGTTTTTATTGTGATAAAAATTTAGAGGATGCGCACACTGCAGCTGCTGATACTCTGGCTACATATGAAGTATTGAAGGCTCAGTTAGATCGCTATAGCGATAAATTAGAGAATAATATAGAGTTCTTGAGTAAATTCTCTACTCAGAATCGGAATGTGGATTTTGCCGGTTTTATTGTAATTAACGATAAGGAAGAGGAAGTTTTTAATTTTGGAAAAAATAAAGGTTTATCTGTTGCAAAAGTATTGAAGGAGCAACCCGGATACTACGATTGGGTGATTAAGAGTGATTTCCCGCTATACACAAAAAAGGTGTTGACAAGGATTAAGCTGCGGGATAGTGGTTTGTTAAAATAATATGAAAACGAGTGGATAAGATGAATCCTAGTAAATAGGAATGTGAACCTGTATTGTACTAAAAAAAGAAATCTTGATAAATAAAAATTCTCTTTTTGTTTGGAGTGTATAATAAAAAGCGTATCTTTGCACCGCCAAACCGTAAAAATGAGTGTTGGTCCAGTAGCTCAGCTGGATAGAGCAACGGCCTTCTAAGCCGTAGGTCGTGGGTTCGAATCCCGCCTGGATCACTTAAGGGAAACTTCAAATGTTTCCCTTTTTTTTATTATACTGAAATCTAGTCTGTAAATACTCCTTTCCCCGGTAATTTATGAATTTTTTCTGCAAATGTTAGGAGTGTTGTGTATTGGGGAGAAAATGTTCAATTCGTGTGTTGTGGATGATGTTAATTTTTGAGGAGAGAAATCTTGTTTGTAAATTTGGGGGCATAAAAAAAGACCAACCTTTTCAGTTAGTCTTTCATTTTGTAGCGGGGGCCCGACTCGAACGAACGACCTTTGGGTTATGAGCCCAACGAGCTACCACTGCTCCACCCCGCAATCTCAGTCAATACCTCTGTATTGCGAGTGCAAATGTATGGCATCTTTTTTATATATCCAAATATTTTGACGATAAAATTCTGCTTTTTATGAAAAAAAGTTTTTCAGAGTATGTTTTGTAGCTATCTTTGCGCCGATAATAAGTAATAACATATTAATTTAAAAGTTTATGAATCGAATCAAAGGATTAGTGTATGGTGTGATTTCTTCATCAACATTTGGATTGATACCTCTGTTTGCCTTGCCGGTGATACAGAAGGGTGTTGGTGTGGATTCTGTGATGTTTTACAGGTTTGGAATGTCAGCTTTGGTGCTGTGGGTGTGGTTATTGATTCGACAGCGTGATTTGAAGGTTACTTTGCGTGAATTGGGTGTTTTGACAGGTTTGGGATTATTTTATTCATTGACAGCTTTGTTGTTGACTACTTCTTATTTATATATTCCTAGCGGTATTGCAACAACGATTCACTTTTTATATCCTGTAGTTGTGACATTGGTGATGATTCTCTTCTTTAAAGATAGGGTTTCGCTTCCATTGCTGATAGCTATTGCAATGGCGATATCCGGAGTCTATCTGTTGAGCTATAGTGGGGCTGCCGGAACTGTCAGCTTAAAAGGTTTGATGTTGGTGTTGACTACTGTAATTACGTATGCTCTTTATATTATTGGAGTGAATAAGTCTAATGTATCCAAAATGGATGGATTGAAATTGACGTTTTATGTATTGTTTGTTGGGGCGATTGTGTTTGGATTGAATTTGCTGGTAAAAGGTCAATCTTTAGATTTGGCTCCTGACATGGACACTTGGGTACATCTGTTTCTTCTGGCATTGATACCGACTTTAGTCTCTGATTTTACGTTGATATTGGCAGTACAGCATATAGGTTCTACAACGACAGCTGTGTTGGGATGTATGGAGCCGATGACAGCTGTGGCGATGGGAGTTTTGGTATTTAAAGAAGAGTTAGGATTCTGGCAGTTTATAGGTATGGCTATAATATTGTTGGCTGTGTCCGTTGTGATATTGGCAAATAGCAAAGAACAGATGCCTGCGATTGAAAATAATTAAGTATTGAATAAAATAAATGGAAATGTTATGGTTACATTGAGAAGAATTACAAATGCAAATGATGAAGAGTTTGGTAAGTTGATGCAACTTTACACTGAAGCATTCCCATTGGAAGAGCGACGAGATGAGGAGCAGTTAGAGAAAATGCTGAGAGATGAACCCCGTATGTTTTTTAATGCCGTAAATTGTGACGGTAAGTTGACCGGGTTGTTTGTATATTGGAATTTTGATACGTTTTATTATTTGGAACATTTGGCAGTTTATGCTGAAATGCGAAATGTCAAGATTGGTCAGCAGACATTGGATTGGATGAAAGAAAATCTGGAAGGATTGCGCATTTTGGAGGCAGAACCGGCAGAAACCGAGATTGCAACTCGTCGAATCCGCTATTATGAAAGAAATGGTTATACTGTTTATGAGAAAGAATATTTACAGCCTGCATATAGGCCGAATGGCGATGGTTGCCGTTTGTGGGTGATGTGTAATCGTGAAGATGCCGGGTTGAACGAAAAACTTGAGCAATTGAAAGAAGCAGTCTATTACAGAGGACGTCGTTCTTAAAATAAGTTAGAATAGTTTTTTTGAGTATCCTAAGCGTGTGGTGATATCGCCACACGCTTTTATTTTAATGTTGGTTGTGAATAATGCTGTGAGGATAAATAAATTCGTGGAATAGTATTTGCTTTTGTTATATAAATATTTAATTTTGAGAGGAACTTACTTAAATCTACTTTCTATGGATGCAAATAATGATACTACAATAAAAGATGGTCAGGCAGAAGTGTCCGGATGGGTTATTGGCCGGGTACAGGCGAGTAGCAGACGGGAGCAGGACTATCGAGGTGATAGGGACTATCGTACCGTATATGC
>CAKVCR010000113.1 GCA_934725835.1 uncultured Odoribacter sp. | reverse complement strand
AGATGGAGTGAAACAGACTGCTGTTTTACAGAAAGATGATTTGCGGTATACGATACGGTTCCCAAAAGAAGCGACTGCCAATAATCCAGAATTAAAATAAATCCTGGTTGATAGTAATTGAAGATGCAGGACCAATTAAATCGTAATGATTTGGTTGGTCCTGCTTTTTTCGCATAGATAAGTGGTCATATTTGCTAAATATTAATAACTTTGTAAAGTTTAACGATATAACTGTATATAATGACTGCTGTTATCATAGAGGATGAGCCGTTGGCTTCGTTAGAGTTGAGCAAGGTGTTGGGAGAAGTGGCGCCTGACATAAGAATCGTTACTTGTTTGGAAACGGTGAAAGAGAGTGTGAAGTGGTTGCGGGAGAATAAAGTTGATTTGATATTCAGTGATATTCATCTCGGTGACGGGCAGAGTTTTGACATTTTCCGTCAGGTAGAAGTGGATGTTCCTGTTGTTTTCGTAACAGCATACGATGAATATGCCTTGGAGGCATTTAAAAATCAGGGTATTGATTATATACTAAAGCCCTATGATAGTGCGGAGATTAAAAATACAATTCAAAAGGTAGAGCAATGGTGGGGAGTTGGAATAGGGGCATCAAAAGGCAATCAAGAAGCTTATCAAGAACGTTTTCTAGTTCAAATGGGAGCAAGAATAAAATCGGTTCCGGTGACAGACATCGCTTATTTTATGGCAGATGGAAAATATTTGATGCTTTATACTTTTGATGGTATGGGATATGTGGTAGACCAGACAGTAGCACGGATAGAAGAACGTTTAGACCCGCATATTTTTTTTCGAATAAATCGTAAGTTCATTATTAATTTTAATGCAATTAACGATATGCTTCGCTATTCTAATAGCCGAATTAAAATAGTTCTTCAACCGGCTCCGCCAGAAAATATTGAATCGATTGTAAGTACTGAACGTCTAAAAGATTTTAAAGATTGGTTAAACCGTTGAATACCAAAAGATACTATTCTATGCGAAGTTTTTGTATCTTTTTTGAAGTACAAATTTTAGTAGTTTCATAAAAGTATGTACTTTTGCGGGAAATGCGTAAACGAACATAATTTTTTGCTTGAATAAAAATGGTACTTAGCTTACTATCGGATAACTGGAGGCTCGTGTGTGCAATGTTGCTGGCACTTGTTATCGGTTGGAATCTGAGAGTTCCAATTTTTAAATTGGCTATTTTGAAGAATTTTGTGGTAAAACCTAATAAACGTTCTTCGCATATTGGCAGTATTCCCAATATCGGAGGTATCATCGTATGGTTGTCTTTCCTTATTTCCTTTATGCTTTTTGCACGATTCGATGAAACACGAGAATTCCAGTATATGTTATTGGGTGTTTTCTTGATATTTGTAACTGGTATTTATGATGATTTAATCCAAATATCTCCACGCAAGAAATTGAAAGGAGAGATATTAGGTGTGCTTGTTCTGGTTGTTGGTGGAGGTTTTTATTTTAGCGAAATGCACGGACTATTGGGATTGCAATGGATTAGTCCATGGTTTGGTATTCCATTGACATTTATTGGTTTGATAGGTTTGATTAATGCAATTAATCTAATCGATGGCATTGATGGACTTTGCTCTGGAGTGGCATTGATGGATTGTCTGGCTTTCGGAAGCTTCTTTTATATTGTTGGTTATGTGGAGTATGCATTGTTATGTTGTATACTTTTGGGGGCGATTGTTCCCTTCTTTTTTATCAATCTTTTTGGTAAGCGTTCAAAAATGTTTATGGGAGATTCCGGAGCACTGATGGTTGGATTCCTATTGGGGGTTATGGCGATAAAGCTTTGTAAGTTACCGGAACAAAGTTTGAACCAATTTCAGTTGAAGGCAGTGCCTGCAGTTGCATTCAGCGTGGTGGCTATACCGGTGTTGGATACGTTACGTCTTTTTATTTCTCGTTGGATGCGAGGAAAATCGCCATTCGCTCCAGACAAACGTCATCTGCATCATAAATTGCTGACAATATTTAATGGAGTGCACAAGAAAGCGACATTTACTATTTTGAGCTTGAATTTATTATTTATTTTATTGGGTTGCTTGGGGAGAAGTTGGTCGAATGAGTTATTGATATTGTGTGATATAATATTGTTTTCATTGATATTTTATATTATAAATTTAATTGCCAAGAGAAAATTGGCAGACTAAAACAGAAATCTATTAGTAATGAAAGGAATAGTATTGGCAGGTGGTTCCGGGACTCGGTTATACCCAATCACAAAAGGAGTTTCGAAACAGCTATTGCCCATTTATGATAAGCCGATGATTTACTATCCGTTGTCGGTGTTGATGTTAGCTGGAATTCGGGAAATACTGATAATATCGACTCCTTGGGATTTACCCTCTTTTCAGCGACTGTTAGGGGATGGTTCTAATTATGGAGTAGAATTTTCCTATGCAGAACAGCCCAGTCCGGACGGTTTGGCTCAGGCTTTTATTATCGGTAGAGACTTTATTGGGGACGATGATGTTTGTTTGGTGTTGGGTGATAATATTTTCTATGGTCAAAGTTTTACACAAATGTTGCACGATTCTGTGCGAACGGTTGTAGAGGAACGCAAAGCCACAGTATTCGGATATTGGGTAAACGATCCGGAACGTTATGGGGTGGCAGAATTCGATAAAGCGGGTAATGTGTTGAGTATAGAGGAAAAACCCGCACATCCGAAATCTAATTATGCTGTTGTCGGGCTTTATTTTTATCCGAATAAAGTTGTTGATATTGCAAAGAATATAAAACCATCTGCTCGAGGCGAACTGGAAATTACTACTGTAAACCAGTGCTTTTTACAGGAACAGGAATTAAAAGTTCAGTTGCTGGGACGGGGTTTTGCGTGGTTGGATACAGGTACGCACGATTCATTGGCAGAAGCATCGACATTTGTTGAAGTGATAGAAAAACGTCAGGGATTGAAAATAGCCTGTCTTGAAGAAATTGCCTATCGACAGGGTTGGATAGATGCCGATACTTTGACCGAATTGGCGGAACCGATGAAGAAAAATCAGTATGGTCGCTACCTATTGAAATTACTGCAGAATTAGGAACTGCGCAGTTCACATCTTAAAGTTTAGTAATGGAAATTATACAGACAGAAATTAAAGGGGTTGTGATTTTAGAACCGAAAGTATTCGGAGATGAAAGAGGATATTTTTTTGAAAGTTTTTCACAGCGGCGTTTCGAAGATGCCGTAGGGAAAATAGTATTTGTCCAAGACAATGAATCAAAATCATCGTATGGAGTTGTGCGGGGGCTGCACTATCAATTGCCACCCTATGCACAGGCTAAATTAGTGCGTGTGGTAAAGGGAGAGGTATTGGATGTAGCAGTTGATTTGCGTAAAGATTCGCCTACATTCGGCAAACATGTCGCTGTAGAGTTATCTGAAGACAATAAACGCCAGTTGTTTATACCACGAGGTTTTGCTCACGGGTTTGCAGTATTGAGTCCGGAAGCTATTTTTCAATATAAATGCGATAACTATTACGCTCCTGATTATGAAGGAGGGATTCAGTTTGACGACCTAGCATTGGGTATTGATTGGAGGATTCCCCGTGATAAAATGATACTTTCCCCTAAGGACTGCAAACGTCAGCCTTTTTCTGAATGTTTTATCTTCTAAGAATCATATTTTATGGCAAATATATTAGTAACAGGAGCTAATGGACAATTGGGTTCGGAAATACGGAAAATCGGATTTTCCATATTGGATGATGTATTCTATACAGATGTTGAGGAATTGGATATTACCAATTATACGGCAATTGAAAAGTTCATTCAGCTACATGAAATCGATACAATTATTAACTGTGCAGCCTATACGGCTGTCGACAGGGCAGAAGAAGAGCCGGAGAAAGCTGCAAAGATTAATACGCTGGCTGTTGCCAATCTTGCGAAAGCAGCTGCCAAGGAAGATTGTTTGCTCATACATATCTCTACCGATTATGTATTTGATGGTACTGCCGACAAGCCTTATACAGAGAAAGACAAGCCTTGTCCGGTCAGTGTCTATGGCAAAACGAAACTGGCAGGAGAACAGGAAATCCTGAAATCCGGTTGTTTGTATATCATCATTCGTACGGCATGGCTTTATTCTCCATTTGGGCATAATTTTGTTAAGACCATTCTTCGTTTGGCGGATGAAAAAACGGAGATTAATGTAGTTAACGACCAGATGGGCTCACCTACTTATGCTGCAGATTTAGCAAGAGCTATCGCAACGATTATGGAAAATGACGAGCGGATAGAGTACGAAGGAATCTATCATTTCAGCAATGAAGGAATCTGCTCATGGTTTGACTTCGCAACAGAAATCGTACGTCTCAGTGGTAAGACATGCCGGGTGAATCCGGTGACAACGGCGGAATACCCATCGCGTACGCCGCGTCCGGCTTGGTCTGTATTGGATAAAGCCAAAATTAAACATACCTTTGGGGTAGAAGTTCCCGATTGGAAATTTTCTCTTAAACAGATGTTGGAAAATTTAGAATAATCTCATGATAGACTACTGATATGAAAAATATATTGATTACGGGAGGTGCCGGATTTATCGGTTCGCACCTTGTAAAATTGATGGTGAAGAAGTATCCGGAATATCGGATTATCAATCTGGATGCCTTGACTTATGCTGGTAATCTCGCTAATCTGAAAGAGATAGAGCAATATCCCAATTATGTATTCGAGAAAGCAGATATCTGTGATTTTCCTACGATACAGTCCCTGTTTGAGAAATATCAAGTGGATGGAGTGATTCATTTAGCAGCAGAGAGTCATGTTGACCGTTCCATCAAAGACCCTTTTTCATTTGCCCGCACAAATGTGATGGGCACCTTGACCATGTTGCAGACAGCAAAATTGGCTTGGGATGGCAATTACCCCGGTAAAGTGTTTTATCATGTGTCTACGGATGAAGTATATGGAGCTTTGCAACCGGGGACGGAACTATTTACAGAGCAGACGAAGTATGACCCTCACTCGCCATATTCTGCTTCCAAAGCATCATCGGACCATTTTGTAAGGGCTTATCATGACACATACGGATTACCCGTCAAGATATCCAATTGCTCAAACAATTACGGTTCATACCAGTTCCCGGAAAAACTGATACCATTGTTTATTAACAATATCCGTCACAACAAGCCGCTTCCTGTCTATGGAAAGGGCGAAAATGTTCGCGACTGGCTTTATGTGGACGATCATGCGCGTGCTATCGACCTGATTTTTCATAAAGGAAAAATCGGTGATACCTATAATATTGGCGGTTTCAATGAGTGGAAAAACATCGACCTGATAAAAGTGCTTATCAAGGTGACAGACCGTTTATTGGGGCGTCCCGAGGGAGCTTCTGAACATCTGATAACCTTTGTTGCCGATCGCGCCGGACATGATTTGCGCTATGCTATCGATTCTACAAAATTGAAAAACGAGCTGGGGTGGATGCCCTCATTACAATTTGAGGAGGGAATAGAAAAAACCGTCAAATGGTATTTGGATAACCAGACTTGGTTGGATGAGGTAACTAGCGGTGAATATCAGCGTTATTACGAGAAGATGTACGGAAAGATGTAAATAAAAAGCTATCTTTGCAGAGATTTTAATTAAATTATTGACATGATTACAGTTTCGGATTTAGAGATTCAATTTGGAAAGAGGACTTTGTTTCAAGATGTAAACTTGAAGTTTACACCGGGGAATTGCTACGGTGTAATCGGTGCCAATGGTGCCGGAAAATCTACATTTTTAAGAATATTGAGTGGTGACTTGGAACCGACTCGCGGCACCGTGATGTTTGGTCCGGGAGAGCGTTTGTCGGTATTGAAACAGGACCACTTTGCATACGATGAGAGTACAGTGCTCGACACTGTATTACAAGGTCACCTGAAACTGTGGGAAGTGATGCAGGAGAAAAATGCCATCTATATGAAGGAAAACTTCACGGACGAAGATGGTATCCGTGCTGCCGAACTCGAAGAGCAGTTTGCCGGTATGGACGGATGGAATGCCGAGAGTGATGCCGCCAACTTATTGAGCGGGCTGGGCATTAAAGAAGACTTGCACTATTCTCTGATGAAAGACCTCAGCGGTAAGCAGAAAGTGCGTGTTCTGTTGGCTCAGGCATTGTTTGGAAAACCGGATAACCTATTGTTGGACGAGCCGACCAACGACCTTGACTTGGATACAGTAATGTGGCTTGAGAATTATTTGGCCAATTACGAGAATACTGTGTTGGTGGTATCCCACGACCGTCACTTCCTTGACTCTGTATGTACTCACTCTGTAGATATCGATTATGGCAAAATACAATTGTTTGCCGGTAACTATAGTTTCTGGTATGAATCCAGCCAATTGGCATTGCGTCAGATGCAGGCAAAAAACAAAAAAGCCGAAGAAAAACGCAAGGAGTTGCAGGAATTTATTTCCCGTTTCAGTGCCAATGTAGCAAAATCCAAGCAGACTACCAGCCGTAAGAAGATGTTGGAGAAATTAAACATTGAGGAAATCATGCCTTCTACACGTAAATATCCGGGAATTATCTTTACTCCGGAGCGTGAGGTGGGTAATAAGATATTGGAAGTGCGCAATTTGAGCAAGAGTATTGATGGTCAGTGTCTGTTTAAAGATGTGGAATTCGCTGTTGAGAAAGACGATAAAATTGTATTTCTATCCCGTGACCCGCGTGCGATGACTGCTCTACTTGAAATCATTACCGGTAATGAAAAACCGGATACCGGAGATTTCACTTGGGGTGTGACCATTACTACGGCGTATTTGCCATTGGATAACTCGGCTTTCTTCGACACCGATATGAAATTGATTGATTGGTTGGGACAGTATTCTACGGATACCAGCGAGACATTCCTGCGCGGATTTTTGGGTAAAATGCTTTTCTCTGGAGAAGACATTTATAAAAATGTGAAAGTATTGTCAGGAGGCGAAAAAATGCGCTGTATGATTGCCCGTATGATGTTGAACAATGCCAATGTACTGATACTTGATTCGCCTGCCAACCATTTGGATTTGGAATCCATCCAAGCATTCAACAATACGCTGGTTTCTTTCAAGGGTATTGTGCTGATGAATTCTCATGACCATGAGTTTATTCAAACAGTCTGCAACCGCGTGATTGAACTTACACCAAACGGCATGATTGACAAACGCATGGATTTTGACGATTATATCACCAGCGAGTCGATCAAAGAGCAGTTGGCCACCATGTACACTCAGGAATCTTAATTAACCAAATAACTTGATATGAAAGTGAATAATTTATTACTTGGTTTTTGCGCTTTATTGGCAAGCTGCCAGTCGGCACCGAAGGCTAATGAGTATGTTGTCATTGCAGGAAACAGTGTAGTTGCTGATTCCGCATGGAACAAAGTTGCACAGACTTTAAAAGATAAGCATCAGGCTGCATTCCTGATTTACCAGACCAAACCCGAAGAGGTGTTGCCTCAGCTAAAGCAGATTCGTCCGCGTTATGTCGCTATTGTGGAAAAACCGGAAAATCTCGGTCGCGACTATGTCATTGCTCTCAACCAGATGAGCCGTAAAGTGGACAGCGATATATACGCAGACTTCCTTTGGGGTATCATCACCGGTTATGATGCGGCGGCTGCCATGAAAATGGTAAACAATAGTACTGAGCCTTTGGTATTGAAAGATGCTGTGGCTACCATTACTGAATTGAGCAGCGGAAAATGGTTTGATCGTTTTGGATGGATTGATGATCATAAAATGGGATTGTGGGGAGAGAAAACGTCAAAAAGCGACACTATCGTTTCCTATCAGTTGCCTATGAAAAAGATGAAATTGCGCTATACGATGTCGCACGGCAATGTACAGGAAATCGAACGTATGATGGTCGATCCGAAAGAAGAGATGCAGACCTTCTATGATTTGTATGAAAAATACAATCCGGACTTGGTGGTGACTGCTGCACATGCGACAGAGCGCAACCTGGAAATGCCGTTCTCTTTAGGTAACATCAAACCGAAAAACGGTGTGCTTTACATGGATTTCCCCGACGGACCGAAAGACTTGAAAGAAAGCGGAAAACGCAGAGTATATCTTCCTATCGGCAACTGTCTGATTGCAAATATGAAGAATACAAAAGACTGTATGGCTGCCGCTTGGATGAACAGTGCAAATGCGGCAACAATGGTGGGATATGTAGTCACCACTTGGCACGGACGTAATGGTTGGGGTGGTTTGAAATATCTGGTAACCAATCCGGGACGTTATTCTGTAGCTGAGGCCTTTTTCATGAACCAGCAGGATTTTGTTCACCAGTTGAACGAATGGAGTCCTAAATTCATGACCATGCAATATCCGTATGATTCGCCGAATGAATTTACCGAAGCTCCGCAGCTGGTTATGGATTCAATCGGTATTCAGCCGACCACTGACCAGGTAGGATTCTTCCACGATCGCGACGTGCTGGCTTATTACGGTGATCCGAAATGGAATGTTCGTTTGCAGGAGATTCCAGAAGAGACAGACTTCACCG
>CAKVCR010000112.1 GCA_934725835.1 uncultured Odoribacter sp. | reverse complement strand
GCGTCAGGCGCAGCGGTAGCGTAACCCCTTTGCCAACCCTCGGAGTTTCTACACCCCGCTGTTCAGTGACGCATTACCGCCAAAGGCACGTTGAACTTGACATTCGCCGACTTTGCTCCGCGCGAATTATTAATAATCGCCTCTGGTGGGCTGTGCAACTCTGCGGCCGCCCAGTTGTTAGAGCAAAGAATCTGTGCGGAATCCTCTTCTGTACATGCCAATGCTATGCGGCAGCCTATTTGACTTATCAACTGACTCATAGACATCGCTTGGATGCCTTTAAGTGTCTGAGTGAGCAGAATCACATGGATACCATAAGAGCGGCCCTGTCGGAAAAGTTGCGTTAACCCTTTTTCAATCTCCCTTCCAAGATGAGGATCGTCTTCAAACAGCACCTGGAATTCGTCGATGATTAGCACCGCCCGCGCAAGGCTAGCACCTTTCTTCCTGTATTCTGCGAAATCGGCCACGCCTGTATCTTTAAAGAGTTCACTTCGCCGATCTATCTCGGTTCTTAGATGATTGATAACCGTTAAGCCGAACTCGACATCGGCTTTGGTTGCCACGACTTTAGCATGTGGCAATGGGGGATTGATAAACGATATCGCACCCACTCCCTGTTTGTAATCTAGAATGTACATCGACAATTCCTCAGGCGAATATCGACTGCAAAACCCATGCACAATGACATTAAGAACATTCGATTTGCCACTGCCGGAGCTTCCCGCTACCAGCACATGATGCTGTGAGTGAACCGCGCCGAGTTCAAGTTCTGCTATATCTCCATCCTCGTTCCAACCCAACGGGGTCTTGATGCCATTACAGGAAAGAAATGACATATATTGATCATCCTTGGGCAACATCTCTTTCAATAATCGTACACGACTCCTCAGCCCGCTGTCAGCCTTTGCATATGCGCTTATTAAGTCTTCAAACCGCTGATTGTTCGGCCAACGCTCATCCTCGTCATCGACTTTGAGATTCTCAAAAGCGCACCCAGACATCAGCTGCTTGCCAAGGTTTGAAATCTGGATTGCATTAGCATTAAGAGCATCCTGAATGAGTACACGATTCTTTTCATCAAGTGATTTGGAATCGACATTCCCCATCAGAATAATCGGCAAAACGCCACAACGAGGTCCCCATTCGAGCAAACGCTGTAATTGAAAGACGCTCGATGCCGAGAACTGCGCCGGACACCCAAAGACAAGAAGCACTTTGTATGGCATGCTCTTGTCTCTATGTATTGCGTTGTACTCGGTCCATCCACCAATCTTGCCTTGAAAAACATCTTGTATGGCATGCTCAACGCCATCAGCCAAACTCGTCAGAGCCTTGTCAATCTCATCACTGTAGACAAGCGCCTTACCTTCCGGAAACAAGCGGGATGACTTCAACAATCCCAAGAACGGCTTGATCGCTTGCCCAAGCCCCATTGGATCTACAACAGTAACCTTGACCTTTCCAACCGGCAGGCAATATAGGAGACGTAGAAAAAGTCGGTACACAGTTTGCCGGGCGCTTTCGGTATCGTTATCAAAGAAAGCCTTCTCAAACGGGAACCGCAGCAGTTTGGGAACATAGGCATCAAGATCTTCGAAGCGCAATCTCATTCTGCCCCATGCGATGGCGTCTGGGTAACATAATGTAGTATTGAGTATTTCCGCCCCCATCTCTGCAATTCTTGGCTGCCGTTTACGAATTGCCTTGCACAACGCATTCAGATCGTCTAAGGCCATGAGCCAGTCTTTGTCAAAAGTTTTTTTGACCAGCGCAATCCGATCTCGCCGCTCGTTGGCAGTTTCCATCTTGAGGTACTGATCGGGGTAATCCCTCTCAATTCGATCATATGCCTTCTCACGATCAGCAAGAAGACGTTCAAGCTTACAGACTGCATTACGCAGCCGTTCAACCATGGGTAATCGCTGAAGCATCAGCTGCTACCTTTCATGCTCTCGAGTTCTTGTAGCATCTTATCAATCGCAAGAATCTCTGTGTCAAGCTGTTCCTCAAATGTTGACAATTGTGTCACCGCCTCAACAACAGGGTCTAGAGACATTTCAAGCACACGGCTCCCAAAAGAATCGTGTACCACACCCCCAAATGATGCTCTGGCGGCGGAAGCCGACTTTGTCAAATCTCCGAACATCATTCATCCTCCTCTTCTGAATTGTATTCTTCTAGCACCTCCTTGCATGCTTTGTCAAGATCATCCTTCTTTGGAAGCATACCTATCAACGGCGATCCTGCCTCACGCAGTTTGCGGCGGATTTCCTTCTGCTCGTCCGGAGATAGATCTTTGATGTCTCGGGTACAAACGGTAATCGAAGCATCGGCTGCCCTATGACCACCAGCTTGAAACACCATGTGTTCCGTCTGCTGTTTTAGATACGCCGGATGGCCGCACTTGACTTCAATGGCAATAGATCCACCCACTGAGGCTGCCATCCCATCTCCCTTGCCGAGAATTACAGGCACCTTTAGTCCTGTGACAACGAGATCCGTCTTCGTATAGCGACCATCCTCAAAAACCGTCCTAGATTGTGTGCTGATCCCCGTTCCTATAGGCTTGAAGGCGTACTCGACGAGTTTCTCGCCATAGAATCCACTCAATGTCTTACGCGCTTGAAGTTCTATCTTGCCGCGCTCTTCTGCGGTAGTGGCACTCGCAAGGCGCGTGGCATAATCAGCAAACTTCGCCCGAACAACAGGATCTCTATCACAAAGATACTGAAGGAAATACTTTTGCTGCTCGGCACTAAGATTCATGCGGCAATGAAGCGTTGTTGGACCGACGGGTTTGGATGTATTCGGATTCCATTTAATCCAATCATAGAACTTCTTTGCCTCTGGATTGGCGGCCAGGTACTGCTGTAACGCCTCACTTGCCCTTGCTAAAGTCGCAACCCCCTGCTGAACCGCAGAGGCGACCTTCGACCTTGTAGCCGCAAAAGCCTGCGCAGCCGTCTCGGACACATTCTGAGATGCCATCTGACATTGAGACGCCAGTTCGGAGCGTTGTTCGGCACGCATCCGGGCTTCTTTTTTCTCTTCAAGTTCGGACTGCCGCTGCTCAAGCGCCATTTGGCACGCGTTTACCTGTGCCTCGGCTTCTGCAACGGAGGCCTCCTCTGCTGATGTGTCTGGAGGAATCTCATCTCCTTCATCATCATAGGACACATTCGCCTCTGCAGCAGCGAGTTCAGACTCCGCAGACGCAAGTGCCGCTTCGGCTTCCGCTAATGCCGCCTCGGCAGCCGACACCGCTTCGGATGCTTGCGCTTCGGCTTTAACAGCATCGGCAAGTTCTTGAGAACATTGACCGGAGATAGTCGTTGTCTCGGCAACCTTCTGTGCTAGATTGGCACCCTTTGCCTCGCAGAGAGCGTCGAGCTGTTCCGCAATGCTGTTCAGGTCACGAACCGCATCCTCCAAGTTCTCAACATTGCCGACTGATACCTGCATAGTACTCCGTTAACTCTGGAGATAATCCCTCAACCTGTTTGCCAACATTCCAAGATAAGGAATCATCTCTGAAGTATTTGATTTGAACTGCCCCATCTGCTGTACAAGCAGATTGAAATCCTCCTCAAATTTTGCACGCTTCTCATCCTGCCATGTGTCACCAAGAACAGCAAAACTGCCGCTTAAGCCATTGACCGCTTGATCCATTGTCTCGGTAAATTGCAATAAGGCCTGCGCGAACCGATCAAGCTCATCAGGATCTCCAATCGCCTGTCCCATTTCCTTTTCTCCTTTATTACCAATAGGATTCCTCGTCATCGGCATCTTCTGCCACGGACGGGATCGCATTCGGGGTAGTGGATTTGCTACGCTGGGTCACCGACATGGTGACCTTCTTAAAGAATTCGTACATATGACTTGCGTCATCCGCGTGGAAGACCCTGTTTGGTATTGTTGTTCCGCCACGTTGTGCAAGATCGGGCGTCTTAGAGATGAATCTCTTCAGAGCCGAATCGTCAGACTCTCCAATTCCCATCGCAAGACAGAAACACTTTGAAGAGCGGCCTTGATTGATGAATTCATCCATTGCAGGCTCCCATTCATCAGTCGGAGCACCATCTGTGACAAGGACAATCGTCGGGCGATACGCTCGCGAAGGAATGACCTCGCGATCTTCGATCATCGCCTTGACTTTCCGAAGTGCCGCACCCATCGCGGTGTCATTCTCACATGTAAGGTCTTCCCATTTGGATTCAGAAACCTTGCAAGGTGGGGTTTTGAGTTGTGCCGTGTCACCAAATGTAATCACCGAGAAAAGGAATTCCGTCTCCCGACCCTCTTCCTCCGCAAATGTCTTGATCATCTCGGGAATTGCCTTGTTCATGACGGCAAGTTTTGTCGTTCCTCCTTCGACAATATTCCACATCTTACCATCAGAATAAACCGTTTCTCCAGTCGCACGGCAATTCTCGGGGTCGAGAACCTCATCCATTGAGCCGGAGACATCCAGCAAGAGAAACACAGGCATCGGCTTCGCCGTTGCAACGGTATACTTGGTTGGATCAAACATCTCTACCTCCTTGATTAAATTACCAATAGCCTTCTTCCTCATCGCCACTATCAGACTCCGATGCCTTGGGCTGAATATTAGTTGCGACTTTTGACGCATCAAAACCAAGATCCGCAGGCGTTGGAACAGAATTTGGAGTGCGTGATTTTGAGCGTACTGTAACGGACATGGTTACGAACTTAAAAAAGTCTTTTAACTTGGCGGCATTCTCAGCATGGAAGAGTGGGTTTGTCGTACCTTGCACGAACTTGCCAAGAACGCTTTCATCAGCATCACGCCCAATTGCCAATGCCATACGATCACATTTAGCCGATCGCCCAGACGATATAAAGTCTTCTAGCGGTTTTCCCCAACTGTCATTTGGCTGACCATCAGAAACCAGAACGACCGCCGGACGATAAGCGCGAGATGGAATGATGTCCTTGTCTTCTATCATGTCTTTAGCCATCCGCAATGCCGTGCCCATCGGAGTCCCTCCATCCGCCTGCAAAGCAATCCATTTTATCTCGTCAGCTTTCGTAAAAGGCAGATGAAGCTTAACTTGATTACCAAAAGTAATCACGGAAACCCGAATCTCATTTTCCATCGCGTTTTCTGCCGAAAACGACTGCAACATATCCTCCACTGCCTGATTTAAAGCGAGGATCTTACTTCCGTACATGCTTCCACTCACATCGAGCAGAAAGATGACGGGAAGCGGTTTCGCAGTGGGCACTGTGTAATCAGCTGGATTGAAGGCCATGGTTTATCCTTTCATTCTTGTTTTCTTGGTTGATTGGTCTAGTTTTCCTTTGACGCCGCATATGGTATCACAGCCGATTGATCACCAACTAAGATTGGATATCCACAGATGTCCGCGAGATACTCTTTACCACGCCATTTGATTCGTGCCAAAGGAAATGTTATTGGTCTGTCACGTTTGGGGATAAGAGATTCAACACCGACAAACCCCACTGCCGAGAGCCTTTTACGGAGATCCGACATCGTCTTAAACAAATCATCCCTCTCGCTGTGTTCATTGAATCGGGCCCCCTTTCTAAATGTATCAAGCCAATCGCATCGCATCTTGCTCTTGGAAGCATGAAGTATTTTTAGTCGTTCGTGTAGGTCTCGCACGGGACACCCGCTTGCTATCACGACAAGCAAAGCAAAACACGTGCGACTCATAGTAACGGACTTACCATTTATCGTTACCGAACCAGACTGAATGTCAATTGACATTTCAGGATACGCAATGGCTCGCGGTGCAACCGTCTGAATCTTCGACACAAGCGTTCTGTAATTTGGAGGAATCGCTTTGAACTTCTCTTGATACCATCCGCGCATGCGGACAAATGGGACCTCGAAGAGTTCTGTCGAGATTTGTTTCGCCTTGAGTTTTTTAGTGGTTCCCTTTGAAACAAACGTCTTCCCCGGTTCTGGGTAAAAGAATTCAGGGGTCGCACCCTGTTCCAAATCTTGAGGCAAAAGAACATGATAAACCTTGTCGCACTCGCGACCAAGAAGTGTCATGCATGAGAAAAGAAGCGCACTCATCGTCGTGCGGCCGCCAGCAATCGAGACATGAAGTTCCGTTTCGCTATCCTCAGTGTATTGTCGAAGCTGGGACAACATGAAGTCAGCAGCGCGAAGGTTGTCATCGCCCGTCCGTAGGTCTTCAATTTCGTTACCTTCAGCATCTGGAATGACACGGATGGATGTTTCGCCAAACACGAGCTTGCCGTCAATCTCTATTTTTTCGCGCTTTAGATTGGAACGCATCTCATTCCAAACGCCTTCATCAAAGAGCTTTTGTATCAATAATTCTTTCCCGCTCTTCGTTATGAATACAACAATTTCATCTGGCACAATCGAATGCTTTTGATGTGCCAAGCCCCAAACCGTGTTTGTCAGCACGGCAGGAGAAGTCCCCATTGCAGACACAAGAATGATTCTCTTATGTTGAGACATGAGACCTCCGCTTTGAAATTGGCATGTGGTCATCTGCTCTCATAACCGTGTCCTCGCTCCTATCGAATCTTCTGCATCAACAACGCTCATGATATCCGAAGTATCACATTTCAATGCGGTACAGATTTTGAGCCCCGCCATCGCTATTGCATGGTAGTCGCCAAACCGACTCCAGATTGTCGGCAATGATTTCTTCTATTTGAAATTCACCGATTACGCGCTGCACCGGGGATGAGGCATAGACAAGAACGCCTTCAATATCTTCACGCTTGAACACCGCGCGCCGGAACTCGTACCGCTTTGTGCCTGCAAAAATCTGATTGGCGAACTCAGGCTTAATCGACAACAATGCTTTCATCGCTTTTTGTCTCCTTTACACCCGCCGCGAGCCTCGTCTTCTTGCCTTTGCCGTATTCCAGCCGTTCCGACGTCGCCTTGCGGATCGACGCGAGAAGCCCCGGGATGACCTCCGCGCCCAATTTCGCCGCAGCGAAGGTAAGACGCCCTGCATCTTTGAGCGATGCGCCTGTCCAGAACACTTCCTTGCCATCGACGATGATGAAGCGGTCGTGGCAGATGCCGCAGATCGACTTCGTGAACTTGCCGCATTGCTTCCCGAACGCCTCGAAATCGGACTCCGCAAGTTCGCCGTTGGAGTGCGTCACGAGTTCGATCTTCACGCCGCGCCCGCGCTTCGCAAGCATATCCAATGTCGCCACGCCGGGATAGGCGTCGATCACGATCAGCTCCTTCTTCGCCCGCCGGATGAACTTGATCAAAAGCGACTTCGCATCCCAGAACTGGCCCTGATAGAACACTTCCTGAAGCGGCGGCTCCTTTGTCTGGACGAAAAAATCGACCTTTTGTTCAAGGCTCGCGATGCAGTCGTCATGCTTGGCAAGCCTTCGGTCAACCTTGTCTTCCAGATGATTCAGCCTTGAATTGACGGCATAGCCTCGGAGAAGGTATTCACGAAGTATCTTTGTAGCCCACTGCCGAAATCGAGTAGCCTGTAGCGAATTGACGCGATATCCAACCGCAATAATCATGTCGAGGCTGTAAAACGGAATCGTACGCGAAATGGAACGACCGCCCTCGATTTGAACTTGTGCAATTTTTGCACAGGTTGCCGTCTCGTCCAATTCTCCGGTTTTGTAGATGTTGTGAATATGGCGATTCACAACAGTCCTGTCGATGCCAAACAACTGGCCAAGACGCGCTTGATTAAGCCATACAGTCTCATTCTCAAGGCGAACGTCCAGCCGGACGGTTTCGTTCGGTTGGTAGACTACAATCTGACTCCCGTCCGGTGTCATGTCTGCATGAGTTGGATTGCCATTCATGATCTATCCTTGTCCTTTCCCGCCGCCCACGCTTTCATCCGGGATATAATCGACAAGGTCGCCTATATTGCATTGCAAGGTTCGACAAATACGCTCAAGAATCGGCATCCCGACCGGATCGCCTTTAGACATTTTCGCGAGTGTCGCAGGAGACAACCCAGTTGCCTCGCGCAGATCCGCGCGATTCATATCGTGATCGATCAACTGCTTCCACAGTTTTTTATAACTCAATGCCATCTTTGTCCTGCCTGTGTGAATACTCCTTTGAAGAAGACGAGAACAGTGTATCATATTTGGCTCTCGTGCACAATGGCGAAATGAAAAATAAGTTCACACTAATGAAGTCTGTGTATGTAGATAAAAGCCGTTAGATTAGCACAAGGCGCCGGGAATCGACTGATTGCAGATGCGCCCGTGCCGCAGGCATCGGGTTGCCCGAGCGCAAAGCGCGAGCCGCAAGCGAAGCGCGCGGCCGCAAAGGGCCGCGCCGACCGACGCGAGCTTGAGGATGGTGTCCTCGAAGTCATACCCGCCGCTTGTCGGGGTTCGCGACCCGTGGGAAAGCGAAAACCCCCAAATAAATGGGGGTTTCGTGCGATTGCCGTATGCATCATGCCTTCAAGAGGTTATCTTTGAAGGTGTCGGGAATGGTCGGGGCGGCGGGATTTGAACCCACGACAACCTGCGCCCAAGGCAGGTGCGCTACCAGACTGCGCTACGCCCCG
>CAKVCR010000111.1 GCA_934725835.1 uncultured Odoribacter sp. | reverse complement strand
TGGTTCAGATAGTTGCGGCGGTTGTGGCTCGGAAGAGAGTTCATGCGGTTGCGGCAGTTGTCACTAAATCGCTGTTATGGCAAACGCTATAGGCAAGATATTTCGTCTGACTTCTTTCGGAGAGTCGCACGGGGAAGCTGTCGGTGGTGTCATCGAGGGGTGTCCGTCTGATGTGGTGTTGTCTGTCGAAGAGATACAGAAAGAATTGGACCGGCGCAGACCGGGACAGTCTGTTCTTTCAACAGGCAGGCAGGAGCAAGATAAAGTGGAGATTCTTTCAGGAGTGTTTGAAGGAAGGACAACGGGAATGCCTATCGGTTTTATTGTGTGGAATTGTGACCATCGGAGTCGGGATTACGAGCATCTGAAAGAGGTGTACCGCCCGTCACATGCAGATTTTACCTGGGAGAAGAAGTATGGCGTAAGGGATTATCGGGGAGGAGGGAGAGCTTCGGCAAGGGAGCATGTTGCGAGAGTGGTGGCAGGGGCTGTTGCCAAGCAGGTGTTGGCGATGTCCGGGATTTCTATCAGTGCTTTTGCAGAGCAGGTGGGGATGGTGGCGTTGGAGTGCCCGTGGCAGGATGTGGATTTATCGAAGAAGGAGCTGAATGACGTACGTTGTCCGGATGACCGGAAGGCTGCTGAGATGGCGGCATTGATAGTCAAGGTGCGAGAGGAGGGAGATAGTGTGGGAGGTGTTGTCGGTTGTGTGATGAAGGGTGTGCCTGTTGGTTTGGGAGAACCGGTTTTTGATCGTTTCCAGGCTCGCTTGGCTCATGCTATGATGAGTATCAATGCTGCGAAAGGATTTGAGTATGGCGAAGGATTCAGGGCTGCTGCCATGCGGGGAAGTGAACACAATGATGCTTGGATAATGAAGGCGGGTAAGCTGAGAACGGAGACCAATCACTCCGGCGGTATTCAGGTAGGAGTTACCAATGGAGAGGATATCTGTTTCCGGGTAGCCTTTAAGCCTGTTTCTACTATTGCCATGAAACAACGTACGGTTGATCACAACGGCAACGAAGTTGAGTTGGAGGCACATGGCAGACATGACCCATGTGTGGTGCCGAGGGCTGTTCCGGTGGTGGAGGCGATGGCTGCAATCGTGACGCTGGACCTTTTACTGGAGGCTAGGGCAGGCAAATTGCCGGATTTGCATACTTCGGACAGGTGAAAAAAAAGGCGAAAAATTATGTGGTTTGCTGAAAACTTTTTACATTTGGGGAAAATTAAATTTTAAGAGATATGGCAAGTATTAAGAGATTAAAGAAAGACATTGACTATTTGACATTTGCTGTGATTGACGATTGTTTGAATTGTCTGGCTTATGGAAAAAGTACCGATGATATCAGTGATATTGTAGAAAATGTTATCAATCAGAGAAACATATTGCGCCAGCGTGTGAATGCCGGTAAGGCAATCGCTAAAAATGAGAGAAAAGGATACTATAAAAGCGTTTGCAAAGAAGTGATGACTACTGTAGACGGTGCTTTTACTCAATTGAGCGAATTGGTTAAGAAATAAACTGCATAACCAATAGTTGACGCTTGTGTGTCATTGAATGTATAACTGCCTAACATGTTTAGGCAGTTTCTTTTTAGGCTTACCTATATGGAGTATATCGAGATTCCGGGCATTGGAAAAATAAAAGTGAGGCGGAGTGCAAATATCAAATATCTGCGTCTTCGTATGGCGCCGGGGAGAGGGGTGTGGGTAAGCGTGCCATTTGGTGTGAGTGAGGCTCAGGTGCGGAAATTTGTCGAGGAGAACAAGGAATGGATAGAGCAGAGCCGTAAAGATATGGCTGTATATGAAAAAGATACCGGAATGAATCTTCAGCCGGGAGCAGAAATCACGACCAAATTGCACGTATTGAAAATAGCGCAGACCGAACAGCCTCATCCATCCTATAAATTGGAGGGAAACGTCATAACGTTGTTCGTGCCCGGAAGGGTGGAATTCAGCCGTATTGAGAAGATTGTACAGCAGTTTCTGGTAGAGGTTTACAGAATGGAAGCAAAACAGTATTTGCCGCCCAGAGTGAAATATTATGCTGTGAAATTTGGATTTAATTATGGACGTCTGACGTTCCGGGATAATGTGTCGAATTGGGGCAGCTGTTCGGTTGAAAATAATATCAGCCTGAATGTAAAGCTGATGAAACTGCCGGACGAGATTATCGATTATGTGATACTGCATGAATTGTGTCACACTGTGGAGAAAAACCATTCGGAAGATTTTTGGAAACTGGTGGAAAAGGTATGTCCCGGATATGTTCATTTGCGCACAAGACTGAAAAATTATAATACGAGAGTATAAAATCAAGAAAGGAAATAGTAACTTTGTGCTACGATAAAAATACAGATATTATGATGCAAGATAAAGTGAAGGAAATCAGGGAGGCTCTTAAAGAGGTGAAATATCCCGGTACTTCCAAGAATGTCGTTGAGCTGGATATGGTGCAACATGTCCGCATAGAGGGCGACAAGGTGATGTTTCGCCTTGTATTCCAGGATTCAAAGGATCCTTTTGTAAGTACTATTACAAAGAAATGCCGTGCTATACTTGAGGATTATAAAGAGGTGGAAATCGAGACAATTTTCGTGCACGATTTGGAGCGTCCGCTTTCATTGGAGAAAGTGAAGAATATTATAGCCGTTTCTTCAGGCAAAGGAGGTGTCGGCAAGTCAACCGTTGCTGCCAATCTGGCTGTTGCTTTGGCTATGCAGGGGTATAAGGTGGGATTGGTGGATGCTGATATTTTTGGACCGTCTGTCCCGAAAATGTTTGGATGCGAAGATGCTCGGCCGTATCTGGAAAAGGTGGGGAATCAGGATTTGATAGTCCCCATAGAGAAGTATGGAGTGAAGATTCTTTCAATTGGGTTTTTCGTTGACCCGGCTTCGGCAACAGTATGGAGAGGTCCGATGGCTTCCAATGCATTGAAACAGATGGTGGAACAGGGATTTTGGGATGAATTGGATTATATGCTGATAGACCTGCCGCCGGGAACAAGCGATATCCATTTGACATTGGTGCAGACTGTGGCATTGACAGGAGCCATTGTAGTGAGCACTCCGCAGCAGGTGGCATTGGCTGATGCTATCAAGGGAATCAATATGTTTGAATCTCCGGGTATCAATGTGCCGGTGCTGGGGTTGGTGGAGAATATGGCTTGGTTTACGCCTGCTGAATTGCCGGAAAACAAATACTATATCTTTGGAAAGGAGGGAGCGAAAAAATTAGCAGAAGAAAAAGGACTTCCTTTGCTGGGACAGATTCCGGTGGTGCAGAGTATCTGCGATGGTGGAGATGCCGGTAAACCGGTAGCTTTGAATCCGGAGAGCATAACCGGTGCTGCTTTTGCCGATTTGGCGGAAAAGGTGGTGAAAGCAGTTGAAGAAAATCAAGAACAGGCAAAACGAGTAAGAATAACCAAGAAATAATATATGGAGTGGAGTATTCGCTCTTTAGAAGAGCTCAATGAAGTGGCAGACCGTTTTTTAGCGTATGTCGGCAATCGTAAGATTTTTGCATTATATGGCCCTATGGGGGTAGGCAAGACGACATTTGTCAAAGCGGTCTGTCGCTGCTTGGGCGTTGAAGATGATGTGAGTTCCCCGACTTTTGCAATTGTCAATGAATATGTGACAGGCGACGGGGATTCCCTTTATCATTTTGATTTTTATCGGGTTAATTCAATAGAAGAAGCGATGGACTTCGGGTATGAAGAATATTTTTATGGGGGGTGTCGTTGTTTTATCGAGTGGCCTGAAAAAATAGATGAATTGTTGCCGGAAGATATTGTAAATTGTACTTTTTCGGAGAATCCGGATGGAAGTCGTATATTGAGAGTAGATCTATAAATTTGACGAAAAAAGTTGGTCGTTTTTGCTGATAAATCGGAGGAAAATCACTATATTTGTATTATGAAAAAGGTACAGAAAAATATCGCTTTGACTACATCGCTTCCTCCCACGGAACGCAGATTAATCCTCGAATCATTGATTGCTTCTTTTCGTATAGAAGGGATAAATATTCCGGAAACACGGGTACAGGCCATTTATGCCAAAGTGAATGAAAAACTCAAAAAATGGAGCTGATGATTCTCTCCATCGGTTTGTAGTTCTTTTCACTTACATGCTGTACAGCGATAACATATTCCTTGAAATCGATTCTTTCAAAGCGTAGTCCTTCATATCCTTGTTTGCGTACCATCAAGTTGGCAAGAATACGGGCGGTGCGTCCGTTGCCTTCGCGAAAGGGATGTATGAATAGCAATTCGCCGTGGACTACCGCCACATCGTGTATCAGCTCTTCCTTGCTGGAATATATATCCGGCAGTTGCGATAAAACTTCATTTTCAAATGTCTGCATGTTCTGAGGAATAAACAGGGATGAGGGGAAAAGGAAGCCTCCTTTTGACATGTTGACGGTACGATAATTGCCGGCAAAGGAATAGAGCTCTTTCAGGGCTGTTTTGTGAATGGAACGTATGTATTTACAGTCAAACCGTGTGGTGGTTGTCAGTTGTTCGGTAAAGAGAATTTCAGCCATCAGAAAGCCTTCAAATTCTGCTTCAGCCAGTAGCGACTTGTCTGTAATTCCTTGCAAATTCGGCAATTGCTGATTCTCTTCTTGGTTTGTAACGTATCTGCTCATAGCCCTGTATTATAGAATATGATTCTTTCCTCTACAAATGTAAGTATAATTTTTTATATTAATGTTTTTTGAAAGAATATTGTTTGTTTGATTAATTTGTAGTTATTTTGTATTTAGTAGATTAATCGTTAATTTATGAAAGAAAATAAGCTACAAGAACAAACATGGCGAATTGTATATTTGGAGAGTAGTTCTGAGAGCAAACAATTCAATCAAATTGATTTTATAAAATGTTTGACAGATGTTTCGGAAGACATAGTCATTTTAGCAGATAAAGAGCGTATTTCAGAAAGTGAGATAAGTGCGTTTCGACATCAATATGTTAACCGGGTGCTTTCGGACTCTACGATAGCTTATCTGGCCGGGGGCAAGCGGAAATTGCACTTAGGTATATTTAGCAATCAGTGGTGTGCTGATCGTGAAATCATTAATTCGCCTTTATTGATAGGACGGAGAGAAATTTTTTTGAAAGCGTATGGAGGAGATGATTTAGGACTGCATCCTTTGGAGAGTGTGGGGTATAGTTTGCAGAAGGTTGGAGGGGTGCGTTTTGAAGGTTTGCTGGGTAATGTCAATAAAAACAATCGGGAGGGAGAGAATAAGTGGCAGTTATGGAGAAATTATACTTGGAAAATACCCGGACAGTATCTGTTTTCAGGAAATTTTTTCCGTTGTCTGTTTTCAAAAGACGACAAGGTGCAGCGTGATATGCTGTTTCGTATGTTGTTGATAATTTTTGCTTGTTTTACCTTTATATTTATGCCTTATATCAGCAAGGATTATGGGGTGACAGGTGACGAGTTTGTTGATCATAGACATGCCGGGTATGTGTTGGATTATTTTGCAAAAGGGGATAAGACTGCTTTGAATCAGCCGCAGACGACATTGCATTTGTACGGGAATGCAGTACAGGTGGTTACTGCAGCTATCTGTCGCTGGTTTGATGTGGAGAATTATTATGAATTGCGACATTTCTTTGGCGGGTTGATTGGTGCGACCGGTGTACTTGCAGTCGGATTGTTGGGTCTTCGGTGGGGAGGAGGATTATGTGGATTGTTTTCGATTCTGTTGATGTTTTTTACTCCGCGTTTTTTTGGTCATAGTATGAATAATCTGAAGGACGTGCCTTTTGCAGTGGGGTATGTTTTATCCCTATTTTATACAGTGCGTCTGTTTGATTATTTCCCGACCGTGAAGGTGCGTCATGTCCTGGGACTCGTGGCGGGGATTGCTTTGGCATTGGGTACTCGTTCCGGCGGATTGATTCTTTATCCGATGCTTCTTATGTATGCCGGGCTGTTTTATATCGGCAGAAGCGGGGGAATACGGGAATTTTATAAGTTCAAGAAACATGGTGCGATGGTCGGTAATATTCTGCAGTTGGTGATATTGGTTATAATTGCCAGTTATCTGCTTGGGATATCGTTGTGGCCGTTTGCTTTGGCTAATCCTATGCGGAATGTGGTTTATTCGTTGACGAAGTTTACAAACTACAGTATCGGTTTGCGTACTATTTTTGACGGAGAACAGATGATGTCGAATATGTTGCCCTGGCAGTATGCTCCGAAGTATATCTGCATAGGAATGCCTGTTGTACTGTTAATAGGTTTCTTCGGATACTTTTTGTATGCATGTCTTAGGAAAAAGGAGTTTTCATTAATCAGCTTTTTTCTGTTTTTTGCAGCTGTATTTCCGGTTTTTTGGGTGATTTGCCAGAATTCCAATCTGTACGGCGGTATCCGTCACTTATTGTTTGTGATTCCTCCTATGGCTGTGTTGAGCGGACGTTTCTGGAGTGGTATGGTTCATTGGGTGTCAGGATATGGCAAGATATTAGTATCGGTTGTATTTTTTGGCTTGTTAAGTTTGCCGGCTTTGCACATGATAAGAAATCATCCGAACGAATATGTTTATTTCAATGAATTTAAAGGCGGTTTGCGCGGAGCTTACGGATATTATGAGACGGACTATTATTTCAACTCGTTAAAAGAATCTGCTGAATGGTTTAGAACGAATGTATTACCGGAATTGCCCAAGGACAAAAAGACAGTAATTGTCACTCAGGCATCTAATCAGTTGGCATATTATTTTAGAAGAGATACCAATATTCGGGTGACATATAGCCGTTATTATGAAAAATATTGTAAGGATTGGGATTACGCAATTTTTGGCAATGTATATATAGGAAAAGAACAACTTTGCAATGGGTTGTTCCCCTTGCGAGGAACGTTGTTTGCTCCTGAAGTTGACGGGTATCCTATGTCTTTTGTTGCCAAGCGTGAGAGCAAAGTGGATTTGGAAGGATTTAATTTGGGAAAAGAGAATAAATATACAGAGGCAATCAGAAAGTTTGAGGAATATTTAGAGAAATATCCGAATAATGAGGAGGTGTGGTCAAGAATGGGAAAATTGTATTATGTGGAAGAGAACTTGGACAAAGCGAAGATTGCTTTGGAAAAAGCTTTGCTACTACACCCTGGATTGAATGAGGCGTTGTATGTTTCTGCTTTGCTTTATATTGATTTGAAAGATTATTCCAAAGCACTAAAATCGGCAGACAATATGTTGGCAGAAAACAAATTATCGGCTGAGGGTTGGTATTTACGTGCATTGGTATTTTACAAACAAAAGAATTATCAGGAATCGATTATCGCCTTAAATCGTTTGGTGGCCTTCCGTCCGAAATATGATAAAGCCCACGTCTTGGCAGGGGATATTTTCAGAGATACCGGTAATTTCGGTAAAGCATACCAATTGTATGAAAATGCTGCCAAAGTGGGCAAGGCAGCATCGTCTTATGTGAAAATGGCTGATATGCTGGTAAGACTGAAAGAGTATTCTAAGGCGAATGCCATTTTAGAGCAGTTGATAAAGGCTCAGCCATCATATTATCCGATTTATAAAGTGAAATGTAGAATGGCATTGCAGGATGGAAACATGAAGGAGGCCGGCGAATATCTTGCAAGAATGAGTGAGATCAATGATGATTCAGAGTTGTATGTATTGCGTTGTTTGTATTACCGAGGTATAAATGATCCGGAGAAAGCAGATTTGATGTTGGATGGTGCTTTAAAAGTGGATAGTGGCAATATTGAGGCTTTGAAATTGAAACAGAAAAAGAATTAGGTTGCTTATTTCGATGAGAACTTGTATTGTAATTCCTTGTTATAATGAGTCCGCACGGTTGAAGAAAGCTGAATTTACAGCATTTCTTCATCAGACGACAGATATAGATTTGTGTTTTGTAAACGATGGAAGCAAGGATGATAGCGAAGCTGCGTTAAGAAGTCTGGTGGCGATTATGCCAGAGCGAATGAATTTGGTAAGCTATCCGGATAATCAAGGGAAAGCAGAAGCTGTGCGTCGGGGGATGCTTTATGTTGCAGGCCTGAATATTTATGATGCCGTAGCTTTTGCTGATGCGGATTTGGCAACGCCTTTAGAAGAAATAAAACGGCTCATTGATATTTTTATGCGTGAGAAACAGACTGTGCTGGTCATGGGATCGCGTATTGAGCGGATGGGGATAGTGATACAACGTAAGCTTTATCGTCACTTCACCGGACGGATATTTGCCGGAATAGTGTCGTTGATGTTCCATTTAAACGCTTATGATACACAATGCGGAGCCAAGGTCTTTGCATCTGGTATTATACAGGAGGCTTTTGCTGAACCGTTTTTGTCACATTGGTTGTTCGATATTGAAATCTTACTTCGGTTGCGTAATAGCCATGATGATTACAATAGTATTATTCATGAGATACCTTTGGATGTATGGGTGGAACAGGGAGACAGTAAAATTCGTTTTTCTCATTTACTGAAAATGCCGATGCAGTTAGCTAAAATATACTTTAGATATAGGAAATAAAAAAGCAGTTACTTAGTAACTGCTTTTTTGTGGTATCACCTGGAATCGAACCAGGGACACAAGGATTTTCAGTCCTTTGCTCTACCGACTGAGCTATGACAC
>CAKVCR010000110.1 GCA_934725835.1 uncultured Odoribacter sp. | reverse complement strand
GGGGTACGCTTTGTAGCTAACGCCGCAAAGTTTATTTCCATTCCCGGAAGTCCGGTTGCTTATTGGATAAGTGAGATATATGCTGATTTATTTAGGGCGTGCAAGACGCTTAGCAGTGTCGCACAAGCAAGAAAAGGACTATCAACAGGTGATAATGAAAAATATTTAAGACTTTGGTTTGAACCAAGCTATAAAAACATTCAATTCGATGCAACGGATTCTATACAAGCGGCTTTTTATGGTAAGAAATGGTTCCCCATAAATAAAGGTGGTGAGTTCCGTAAGTGGTTTGGTAATAATAGCTATATCGTGAATTATAAAGAGAATGGAAAAGATTTACAACGCGACAAAAAAGCTATTATTAGAAATCCTAATTATTATTTTATGGAAAGCCTTACTTGGACAGACCTAACATCTGGAAAGTTTTCAGTGAGATATAATAAATGTGGGTTTGTGCACGATGTTGCGGGACCTTGCATGTTTGGACTGGATAGTGAAGTTTTTTACATAATAGGGTTGCTTAATTCCAATGTGGCAAATGAATTACTGTCCATTATTGCACCAACATTACATTACAATATTGGAGAGGTTTCTAATTTACCGATTGTAATAGATGATGGTGACCGAGAACTAATAGAAGTAAAAACCGAAGAAAATATTAGAATTGCAAAAAAAGAATGGGATTCTTTTGAGGAGTCGTGGGACTTTAAGAAGCATCCGCTAGTCTAATTTGCAGGAGTATCTTCCTGCATAGGAGGATATATGAATACTGCAACAGCAGAAAAACAAAACAAGATTATGTACATATCGCAGGCAGAGAATTTCTCTAAAATTCCCGGCAGCCCGATTACGTATTGGGTGGATAACACGATACTTTTGTGTTATGAAATGGGCAAGCCGTTAGGAGAAATTGCTGCGCCCAGAAAAGGCAATTCAACATCGGACAATAATCGTTTTCTACGGCTTTGGTTTGAAATAAATATATATAAAGTAAACTTTGGTTGTACAGAAATAATTCGAGAAGATACAAAATCAAAGAGATGGTTCCCCTACAACAAGGGTGGTGGATATAGAAAGTGGTATGGCTATAACGAATATCTAATAGATTGGTATGATGATGCGGCTGCTATCCGAGCTATTAAGACTGCAGTGATAGCCAACTATCAATATTTTATGAAACCAGGGTTGACATGGTCGACAGTGGCAAGTGGAGATTTCAGCTTGAGAAAATTTGGGCGTGGATATATTTTTGATAATGGAGGGTGCTGTATTTTTGATTTAGGAAGTAGAACTAACTATATTCTTGGGTTAATGAATTCATTGGTTTTTAAGTACATTTTTGGACAATCGAATCCGACTATAAATTCGCAATCAGGAGAGGTTTCAAAGTTTCCTGTGATTTTTGCTATTAATGATAATGTGGATTTATTAGTAAATAACAATGTTCAATTGTCTATTGAAGAATATAATTCGTTTGAAACTTCGTGGGATTTCAAAAAGCATCCGCTTGTGTGAGGTAAGCATGGAGAGAACATTTATATTTGATTCTAAAGACTTTTCCGTGTTTCCGGGGTCTGTCTTTGCATATTGGTTGTCTAAAAAAATCGTAGGTGCCTTTGGGAAAGATAGAGTGCAAGACTGTTGTACTCCCAAAGCTGGAGTTGTAACAGGTAATGATCCTTTCTTTGTAAGATTATGGCATGAAATCTCTTTCCCCCAAGTGTCGTTTCAAGGAAAAGAAGATTATGAAATGTATCATGTTTTTCAAAAAGGTGGTTCTTTCAGAAAATGGTATGGCAATTATGAGTATGTCATAAAACTAAGGGATTTCTATGACGAAGAGAAATGGAATCCATCAATAAGAAGAGGAGATGCTGACTATTATTTTAAGAAAGGGATAGGATGGTCTCAGGTAGGAGGCAATGATAAATCATTTCGTCTTATTGAAAACGCTGTTTGTGGGACGGCTACACCAACCATATATATTCAAGACTATAACTATAATTACATATTAGCTTTCTTGAATACGAAAATATCCTTGTTGTTATTGACTTCGTTCAATCCTACAATAAATACACTATCGACTGATATATGTAATTTACCACTAATCAAAGTTAATAATGATGTTATCAATAAAGACACAGATGAGAACATCGAAAGATGTAAAGAAGACTGGGATTCTTTTGAAACTTCTTGGAATTTCAAAAAACATCCGCTGATATAAAGGGGCTATTATGGCAAAAGAATGGGAACTTGCGAAGTTAATAATAGACGCAAAAAAGAACGTTGACAGTATGTGGTATATAGCCGAAAACGTTCCGATTATTGCTAATATCAATTTACGAGATAGGGAATATTCTATCCTGCAAAATTTCTATGTTAATTGTTGTGCGGTTCTCGACAAATCTTTTCCGGAACAAAAAAAGAAGCTATGTGCCGAAGAAGCAGCAATAGATCGGATTTATTATGAGCGAGATAAAAAATATGCGCACAAGGACGACGATTACAAGCCTGTTCCATTTCAAAGTTTGTCGGAATTGACTGAACGATTAAAAAGTCAACTGATTTACGTTCGAGCGAAATGTGCGACTTATTTACCCGAAGAACTTACTCTTGACTTTGTGCCGCACGACAGAGAATTGTTTCGTTTGATAAACGGGCTAACCGCAGATAAAGAGGAAGAAATAAAACGCAAAAAATACATAGGGTATGGTCAGACTATTCCGGAGGGGAATGACACTTTAACATTTAAGCCATTGTATGATACCGATGATTTGAAACGGTTGCCGGAAGAAGAACGGAAAAAGTATTGCGTTATAATAGAGAACGGTTTAAATTCCTATGAGGGACTACAAAATAGGCAAGATTCCTGCATTAAAGCAAACCTATTATACGGACAAAAAATGTGGGTGAAGCCGAATGCAAACGCATTAAAAATGGTGCAAGAGTTAAAACGATATGGCTTTATGGATCAATATGAAATCTTGCGAGTAGACAAATTAAACGATGAAAAAGGAATAGCTCTTTTTAATACAATAATCAATACGGGAGTAAAGTAAATGGGCAGATTGATTGCAGATAAATATAAAGAATGGGAAGCGGAGTGCAACGAGAGGTTTAACACGCTCAAAGCGAACGAAGAAGAACTCAACCGTATCTTTATTGATATTTACGGATTGCAGGACGAGCTTACACCGGAAGTCGAAGATAAAGACATTACCGTCAGAAAGGCAGATCTTACAAGAGAGATTAAATCGCTGATCTCTTATATGATAGGGCTTGTTATGGGTAGATATTCACTTGATGTAGAAGGCCTTGCTTATGCCGGCGGCGAGTGGGACGATAGCAAGTATGTTACATATAAGCCTGACGATGACGGAATCGTTCCCATTTATACCGCCATTGGTATGGAAGACGGTATGACGGCAAGGTTGATTAAACTTATAAAGCATATTTACGGCGAAGATACATATCGTCAAAATATTGATTTTATCGCGGACGCTTTAGGAAAAAAGCAAAACGAAGCATCAGAAGAAACGCTCAATAGGTATCTTAACGATGAATTTTATGCCGATCATTTGAAAATATATCAAAAACGTCCGATATATTGGTTGTTTACCAGTGGCAAAAAGGGTGGATTTAAGTGTCTTATTTATATGCACCGTTATAACGAAGATACGCTTGCACGAATCAATGCAAAATATTTCTTACCGGAATCTACCACGTTAAAAAACGAATTGGAAGAACTTGTTGCGAAAATAGAAAGTGCGGAAGGTAGGGAACGCGTTGCGCTTGAAAAAGAACGTATAAAACTTGCCGGAGCTTATAACGAGGCGGTAGAATACGGTCAGGTCCTTGACTACATGGCTAATAAATATATAAATATTGATCTTGATGATGGGGTAAAAGTAAATTACGCTAAATTTCAGGACATAGAAATTGTTACCGATAGCGGAACAAAGGTAAAGAAGAACCTTCTTGAAGTAATTAAGTAAGGAGATTGTATGGCAAGCATTGACTATCAAGGAGCGAGAGAAGAACTGAAAAGGATTTTTCTGAAAGATAAGGAACTTGGCCGAAAAATTGTTTTTTGGTATGATCCGCCCGCAAATTTCAAAGAGGATTTAATGAACGACAATCTTGATTTTTGTCGTCTTTTGGTGTGCAATCATAACGAGTTTGAAATAAAAAAGATTGTTGAACATGATGACGTAGCATCAGATATTCTCATTTATAGCCCGTCAGAAAAGCCTAAGGATATTGATAATTGGCTCTTGGATATATTGATGTACAGCGATGAATATTATGCCGATACAGTTGCTCTTACAATGCGCCGGCTTAATCTTACAAACACCGATTTACGGAAAGTGATAGAAAGACATATTAAATTTTTTGATAGTGAAGCGAGAAATAAAAAGCTTGCGACCTATATTTCTATTGATGATTCCGTTCATGCCGACGATATGAAGCTTGGAATGATGGCGGTACTTGTAAAGGCGGCGGCTCCTACTATAGAGGCGGTTTTAACGGAACTTGTTTTTGACGATACGCAAAACAGCAAGTATAACGAGTTGGTTAAATTTGGCTTCGAGCAATTCTTATGGGATACGATTTGCATTGCTTATAATTACGATGGTTCGTTAAAAATCGAAACTTTGATAAAAAAATTCCTGTTTACAGCATTTCTTGATCAAAGGACAGAATTTGAAAAGATCCCGCCTTTCTATTCGCAATTTATGATTGAAGGCGCGGGAAAAATGGATGCGAAATTTTTTATTGAAAAAATCAAGTTGGATAAAAGATATGAGGCATTGCAATTAAGCAAGGCACTTGACATGAATATCGATGGATTGATTGTAAATAAAGATTTGGCATCAATGCAATATGCAGATGTTTTCGAGTGTATTGATATAAATATAATTAAGAATATCGCGAGCAGCCTTGTAAAGGGGAGCCTTGATTTTGAGACCTTTGAGAAAATAATCGCATCTCGAATCAATTCGATGTGGTATGAAAAATACAAGTTTGATTACGAATTTTTATCGGCGTCTTTGGCTTTTTCAAGGGCATTGGAACAGCCTATTCTTGTCGGGCAATCTGCATCAGATTATATCAAAGATTACACTGAAAAGTATTATAAAATAGATACATACTATCGTCGAATTTTTGCTGCGTATAAAAAAATCGATAATCCAATCCCGGAATTTGAAGATTACTGTTCAACAATAGAGTTGCGTTATGAAGACGGTTTTTTGAATAAAATAGGAAAAGAATTCAGTAATGCGCTTGAAAAGGAAAAGGAATGGGACTTTGCGGGAATACAAAAAACGAAAGATTTTTACCGATTACTACAAAAACATCCTTTCAAAAAAATGTTTGTCATCATTTCCGATGCGTTAAGATATGAAATTGGACAGGAAATTGTTGACAATATTAAGACTGATTCTGTATTAAAAGGCGGAACGACAATAAATTATGCTATTTCTCCGTTGCCGAGTGAAACGAGATTCGGTATGGCGAATTTGTTGCCGCATAAAACGATTGAGTATGCGGATAAAGCTGTTTTTGTTGATGGAAAGCCAACAAATAGCATTTCAGCTCGTAATGCTATTTTACAAGATAAATGCGAATCTTATGCCGCAATTTCTTATAGCGATATAAACGGCTTTTCACGTAATGAATTAAGAGCATACATGCAAGATAAAACATTGGTATATATCTATCATGATGTGATAGATAATGCCGGAGAGCATAATGAAGATAAAGTATTCGATGTTGCGGAAATAGCAGTAAATGAAATTGTTGCGTTGGTGAGAAAGTTATATAATAACTTACAAATTTCTAATTTCTATATAACGGCGGATCATGGTTTTTTATATAGAAAGAACGTTATTGGAGTCGCGCAGAAATATAATGACATAGTTCAATTGGGTGCATTAGAAGCTTCTAAGAGGTATTTACTCACGGACGATGAAAATTTGACTGTCCCGTATACAACAGAGTTTAAGTTAAGGAACGTGTCAGAAGGTCAGTATAAAATAATTATGCCGTATGCTTATGATTTGTTTAAAACACAGGGCGGAGGAATACAGTATGTTCACGGAGGTGCTTCACTACAAGAAATTGTTGTTCCGATCATTCATATAAGCGAATTAAGAGCAACTAAGAATGTGGAGACGGTGGCTCCGGTTGGGATTAGATTAAAGAGTATAACTCGTAAGATTACCAATCGTAGTTTTACTCTTGATTTTGAACAGACCGAAAAAGTCGAAGATAAAAAGCAACCGATAACTTGTGAGACGTTCTTTATAGATGAAAAAGAAAACGTTGTCTCCGGGGTATATAAGTTTGTAGCAAATTCAAGCAGTGACGATCCGGAGTCAAGAATTAACCGTGTTAGATTTACGCTTAAAAACATTGATTTTGATAGGAATAAGAAGTATTTCTTGGTTTTAAGGAATGCGGCAAAACAAGATGAATTTATTGAACGAGAGCAATTCATAATTGATATTCTCGGATTCAAGATTTTTTAACGGAGATATACTATGGACGAATTAGATAAAAAGGTATACGACGTCTTTTCAGGAAGAGTTGTGAAAAAGGGTGCAACGAAACTTGTTAAAGGAGCATCGAATGTTCCGACCTATGTATTGGAATACTTATTGGGGACATATTGCACCTCTGATGACGATAAAGAAATTGAGGATGGAATAGCTCAGGTTAAAAAGATACTTGCCGATAATTATGTTCGCAATGATGAAGTTGAACTTATTAAATCAAGAATTAGAGACTTCGGTTCATATAACGTAATTGATGTTGTTGATGCTCATTTTAATGAAAAGCGAAATGTCTATATCGCATCGCTTCACAATATGGGAATTAGTAATGTGATTCCCGATAGGTTTGTAAAAGAAAATGAGCGCCTTCTCAGCGATGGCATTTGGTGTATTGTTCAACTATCTTATGAATATGACGAAGATGCAGGCGGTGCATTCGTTATTAATGAAATTACGCCTATACAAATGCCGGGCTTCAACCTTCAAGAGATTATTGATGCGAGAAAACAATTCACAAAAGAAGAATGGATAGATTTGATTATCAGAAGCACAGGGATGGAATGCTCTTGTTTTGATGATCGGATAAAATGGCATATGCTGGCAAGGATAGCGCCAATGATCGAGTCCAATATGAATATTTGTGAGCTCGGGCCGAGAAGTACCGGAAAATCACACATATATAAAGAATTGTCTCCAAATTCAATTTTGCTATCCGGCGGACAGACTACCGTCGCGAATCTTTTTTACAATATGTCGAAAAAGACTGTAGGCTTAGTCGGAATGTGGGATGTAGTTGCTTTTGATGAGGTGGCAGGTATTAAGTTTAAGGATAATGACGGTGTTCAGATAATGAAAGATTATATGAACAGTGGATCGTTTGTTCGAGGGAAAGAATCTGTTATAGCAAAAGCCTCAATGGTATTCGAGGGCAATATCAATCAAAGTGTTGAATCCTTGTTAAAGACCTCTACGTTATTTGAGCCTTTCCCCGAAAAAATGATAGATACTGCATTTTTAGACAGAATGCATATGTATATTCCGGGATGGGAAATCCCGAAATTAAGACCTGAGTTTTTTACTGATAATTGGGGATTTGTGTCTGACTACTTTGCGGAATTTTTAAGAGAAATGAGAAAACGTAGTGAGGCGGACTGTTACCATAAGTACTTTAAACTTGGTCGCTGTTTGAATCAGAGAGATACAATGGCTGTAAATAAATCGGTTTCCGCTCTCTGTAAATTGATTTATCCGGATAATAATTATACGAAAGAGGACGTGGAAGAGATTCTTGTATATGCATTGGAAAGCAGAAGGAGAGTTAAAGAACAATTAAAGAAGCTTGGCGGAATGGAATTTTACGATACGCAGTTTTCTTACATAGATTTGGAAAACATGGAAGAAAAGTTCGTTTCGGTGAAAGAGCAGGGTGGCGGCAAACTTATTCCGGAAGGGCAGGGTCCCATAGGAAGTGTATACGCTATTAGCAATAATAACTCAATGCTGGGAGTTGCGCATATTGAATGCTCTTTAAATGAAAAAGGTTCTGGCAAATTTGAAACTACTGGCTTAGGAAGTTCAAAGGAATTAAAAGAATCTATCAAAACAGCTCAAAATTATTTTAAAGCTAATGCAAAACATTTAAGTCAAAGCATTGCCATTGAATCAAAAGACTATTTAATGCATGTTGAGGATTGTCAGGGGATAGGAATTGATTCAAGTTTAGCAATTGCTGCGTATATATCGTTTTGCAGCGCATCGCTCAATAGGCCGCTTGCAGCCCAAATGATAGTTCTCGGCTCAATGACTATCGGCGGAACAATAAGCAAGGTGACGGATTTGGCTGATGCTTTGCAAGTGTGCTTTGATGCTGGAGCAAAAAAAGTTCTCATGCCGATGAGTAATGCCGGAGATATAGTAACAGTTCCCAGTGATTTATTTGCTAAATTCCAAATTTCTTTTTATGGAACAGCTGAAGATGCGGTTATCAAAGCATTAGGAATAGAGTGAAAGCGATATAAATTGCTAACAGAACTTTTTAAAGAACAATTTGTCAATAGAATACTATCAAGGTTTTTATGGGGTGTCTGCAAGTGCGGAC
>CAKVCR010000109.1 GCA_934725835.1 uncultured Odoribacter sp. | reverse complement strand
GAAAAGATTTATACCGGTATGGATATAGATAGACGAGTGATAGGAAAACCATTGAATGGTGTGTATGTATTGGATGATAGAGGTTACTATCAGTCGGATTCTGAGGTCCCTAAATATTATAACCAGAGAGGTGATAAGAGTGTTTTGTTTAGTTCGATGGACCAACCTTATGCGGCAGGTATGCGCAGGATTATAGATATTGACGGTAATGGAAGAATAGATTCTGATGACTCATATTATGCGGGTTCTACATATCCTAAGGCATATGGCGGTTGGGTTAATGAGTTGAAATGGAAAAACTTTGATTTGAATATCTTGATTTCATATTCTTTGGGACGTCGAATGATAAATAATTATGTGTTGCCATCTTTAATGGCATCGACAAATTCCAATCCTATTTTTGCAGATATTCGTGGTGCTAAATTTTGGGAAAAAGAAGGTGAAGAAGCGGATTACCCTCGTTTAAATACATATCTGGGTACTTACAGTGGGCAATTGACAGGAATGTTGCGTTCCAATCTAGAGCACGTTAACTATGCAAAATTGAAACAGGTAACGTTAGGATATAATTTACCTCAACGTATAGCTCGTAAAATTTATCTGACGGGTTTGAGAGTTTTTGTTACCGGAGAAAATCTGTTTACTTGGACAAATTATTCAGGTTTGGATCCGGAAGTGGTAAGTTTGGAAACCGGAACAGACAATTTTCAAAATTACCCCCTTGCTAGGAAATGGTCTTTTGGTTTAACTGTTAATTTTTAAAACATGAAGCGATACATATATTTGTTGTTGTTGTTGTTTTGTTCTTCTTGTGGGGATATTTTGGATGTTGTCCCTGAAAATAGTGTGACGTTTACTAATTATTTTCAGACAGAACAAGATCTTGTTGCTATAGTTAATAGTATTCACCATTCTCTGCGGGGGAATGAACTGGCTTTAGCAGAGCGAGAAATGATAGGCTGGATTATTGATGATGTTAATACTGAAGAAGTATATTATGCCCGTGATTGGGGGGCTCCCTATTATTTGAATGATGAGACAAGTGTTGTCTGGAGTGGCTTCTATCAAGGTATTATATATAATTCGAATTTGTTGTTAGATAATGCTTATAGAGTAGAGAATATCAAACCGGAACGTTTGGAACTTTATCTGCAGCAGGCCTATTTTGCTAAAGGGTTCGCTTATTTTCGTGTGGCTCAAAATTGGGGAGATGCTCCGATTGTGCAAAATAGTACTGATACACGTCCTTTGGCTAAAAGTCCTGTCGGCAAGGTTTTGGATGAAGCACTAAAATATGCACTGAAGGCTTTTGATTTACCTAAATTTGAGGATTTGAAGGATGAAAATGGTGCTGCAATTACCTTTAAACAATATGCGTCTAAGGGTGCTGCAACTGCTTTGTTAGCTCACATATATGCATGGAGAGCAGCCTTGGAGAATAATATTAAATATTGGGAAGAAGCAGAAAAATATTGTTCATTGATAATAGATGGAAAGGTTGGCTCCTATTCTTTGGCAAGTAATCCGGAAGAGGTCTGCACAAAAGTGTTAGCTCGTAATAGCCAAGAGAGTATTTGGGAGTTACAGGTTGACCGTATAGACGATCCTTTATTTTTATACACTCCGTATGCAATATGTCAGTATTTGGGTTATCCAATAGTTCCCGGTGCCGTACCGACAGATTACCATTATGTTGAATTGACTAAAGAAACGGTCCGACAATTGTATGGGAAAAATGATTTGAGAATTAATGCATATTTTTTTGGAATGGATTCTACTTTTGTTGAAGCTGAAAATAAAATATTCATTAACAAGTGGAGATATCCGATTTATGAAGAAAGTGAATGGTCCGATTACCCGTTGTTAAAAGGAATTGATGTTAATCGAATCGTTTGGAGATTGGCAGATATAATGTTGCTTCGTGCAGAATGCCGGGTGCGTTTAGGCCAGGCGGATGCTGTTGAAGATTTGAACAGTATCAGGGCAAGGGCCGGTGTTAGTGCATATGATCCTGCAGAAGGAGATTTGCGGTATATGATTTTTAGAGAACGAGAACGGGAACTGATTTATGAGGGGACAAGATTTTATGATGTCGTTAGAAACGGGTATTGGAAAACCGAATTGCCGGAAGCTTTTTCTCGTTTGACAGAAGAGGATATAAAGAATGGGGCATTGTATTTTCCTGTTGGAAGTAATGCGTTTTTTCTTAATGATTTAATGTTGCAAAATACATATTGGTTAACTCAACAAAAGTGAAATTTATGAGCAGGTTTATTGTTATATTTTTATCTAGTATTTTAGTGCTATCGTTTGGATCCTGTACTAAAGATAATTTTATTGAAACAGGATTGAGTAAAGGTCGTTTTGACGGTAATATGTTGGAATATATGCATTCTAATCCTTATGATTGGGATTCTACAATTATTTTAATCAAGCATGCAGGTCTTGTTTCTCTATTTGAGGGGAAAGACTATCCTATGATTACTTTTTTTGGTCCGACAAACCATTCGATTCGGTTATGGATGATTCAAAATGGAATAACAAACTTGCAAGAGGTAGATCCAGAAGATTGCAAGCAAATGTTACTGCGGCATGTTGTAGTCGGAAAGTATATGAGGGATGATATACCGAGAGGAAAAGGAGCTGTGGATGGTGGTGTTGTTGGCACCGGTGGAGTTACTTATACAGCTATAGGTGGTAATCAAATATGGGCTTATACTTTCAGAGATCAATATAATGGAGTTGCAGATATTGGAGCTGTTACTATTAAAATTTCATCAGTTGATAAGTATAGAAAGTTTGATATTGCTTCTTCTAATATTGAACCGGATAATGGAGTTGTGCACTCTCTTCATTATAATTTTGTATTTGGTCAGATGTAAAATTTTATAAAATGAATGAGTATGAAGACTTTGTATATTTTAGTTCTGAGCTGTTTGTTCTTTGTGGCGTGTCATGATGTTACCGTTGGTTATTTAAAAACTGAAAATGCTGTTTATGTTCCGGATTCTTTGGTTATTCGTAAAGAACCGGACCCTATAGAAGATGACATTCGTATACAAAATCAAGCTCCTTGGATGACATTACCGATTCAAGGTGTTATCGGAACGGCTCAGATTCACTATGAGATAGAGAGCGTGTCATCAGATAAAGCTGTCAATGCAGATATTTTTAAAGAAGAGTTATCCATTAGGGGAGGAGGAATTATGTCTTACCCATTGGAAGGGAAGGCGCCAGTAGGACGCTATGTCGTAAGCGTAAGAATATGGAATGAAGGCTATGATGTTGTTAAGCATAACATATTTACATTCATAGTTAAGTGAGAATACGATATAATGAGGGGTGTGTTAATACACCCTCATTATACTATCATGTTACAGGCAAAATTACAGTTGGTAGCAGCCTTTAATGGTTCATGCTCAAAAGTTCGTCAATGTGTGTGCGGTTGTTCCATAGACGGGGAACTTTATGCTGTCCGCCGAGCTTGCCTTTTTCTTTGAGCCAGTCGTCGAACAGGTTGGGACGGGCGATTTGAATGTGGAGCCGTTCCAAAGAGAGCTGGCGTTTGGCTTCATAGTCGGAATTCAGTTGTTGTATGCGGCAGTCCAGTAGTTCGGCAAATTGTTCGATGTCTGCCGGTGGATTCTTGAATTCTATCAGCCATTCGTGTGCTCCCCGCTTGCCTTCGCCCATAAAGATGGGGGCAGCGGTGAATTCATAGATATCGGCTCCGGTTTCGCGGCAGGCAAAGTTGAGGGCTTCGGTGGCATTGTCTATAATCACCTCTTCGCCAAAGGCGTTGATGAAGAGTTTTGTTCTTCCGGTAATTTTGAATTTATAGGGTTTGGTAGAGGTGAATTGGATAGTGTCGCCTATCATATAACGCCACAAACCGCTGTTGGTGGAGATAATCAGTGCATAATTGACTCCGGTTTTTACATCTTCCAGCAATACGGTGCGCGGATTGCTCTTGCCCAGTTCGCTGGTGGGCATGAATTCATAATATACACCGTAGTCGAGCATTAATAACATGGAGGAGTCATTCGGGTCGTCCTGCAGACCGAAAAAGCCTTCGGATGCGTTGTATGTCTCCAGATATTTCATTTTAGGGTCGGGCAACAGTCGGTTGTATTGTTCGCGATAAGGGGTGAAACTGATACCGCCATGGATGAACAGTTCTAAATTGGGCCATACTTCGTGCAGGTTGTTTTTGCCTGTTTTTTCAAGTATTTTGTTGATGACGGTCAAAAACCAGGATGGCACTCCCGCCAGACAGCGTACGTCTTCTTTGATGGTAGTTTCGCAAATATATTCGATTTACTCTTCCCAATTGTTCATCAGCATGATGGAGGCTTCGGGGGTCTTCATCCGGTTTACCCAAAACGGGGTGTTTGAAATAAGGATAGCGGATAAGTCTCCATATTGGCAGTGGGTGTTGGTTTTGCTGACTTCGCTGCTTCCGCCTAATGCCAGGGTCTTGCCACTGAATACTCCGGCATCCGGATAGAGGCGGTTGAATATAGCAATGACATCTTTACCTCCCCGGAAATGGCAATCTTCCAAAGAAGAGGGGCTGACCGGTATGAATTTGCTCTTGGCATCGGTGGTGCCGGATGATTTGGCGAACCAGCCAATCTCTTCGGGCCATAGCAGGTTGTTTTCTCCTTCCATCATCCGTCGCACGTATCCGCTTATATCTTCGTAATGAACAATCGGCAACCGTTCTTTGTATTGTTCTGTAGTAAGAATGGAACTGAAGTCGTATTTTTTGCCATATTCAGTGGTGGCAGCCCGGGATAGCAATTCTTGCAGACATTCGCGTTGTACTTTGAGAGGATTGGCTTTGAAATAGTCGATTTGTGCAAGGCGTTTTTGGGTGAACAGTCCGAGTATTGTGTTGATGAAAGCCATAATTCTGTGTGTTCTAAAGTGAATATAGATTAGTCGAATTCTAATTTGTATTGTTTGTCAATGAGGTTGAAACTGCTTCTGTGATAGTTTGTGATACCAAATTGAGCGATTGCGTTCCGATGGTCGGCAGTGGGATATCCTTTGTTTTTTTGCCAGTTGTAATTGGGATATTCCTGATGTATTTTTTGCATGTATTCGTCCCGGTGTGTTTTAGCAAGTACGGACGCTGCTGCTATTGACATATATCTGCCGTCGCCTTTGATGATGCAAAGGTGAGGGATTGTGTCATACTGTTTGAAGCGGTTGCCGTCCACGATAATGTGTTCGGGGCGAACGGAGAGGGCATCCAAAGCTTTGTGCATGGCCAGGATTGAGGCGTTGAGAATATTAATCCGGTCGATTTCGTGGTTGTCTACCTGTGCAACCGCCCATGCCACTGCCTCCTGCTCGATGATGGGACGCAGTTTTTTGCGTTGTTTTTCTGTCAGCTGTTTGGAGTCGTTTAAAAGCGGATTCGAGAAATTGTCCGGTAAAATGACAGCTGCCGCAAACACCGGACCGGCCAGACATCCTCGTCCTGCTTCATCGCATCCTGCTTCTATGCAATCGGTTTTATATTTTAACTCTAACATGTGAAAAGGTTAAAAGTAAAAAGTTACCTTTGCAAAGGTAATCATTTTCGATTTTCAACTTTCAATTTTCTGTTAAATTATGTGGTCAAAAGAAGAGGCAAAAGAATTGAGACTAAGTTTTTGGAATGGATTCAAGCGTTATTGTTCCCGTCATCATATCTATCGTAAGTGGGTGCTGACCGGTGTAAAAATCAAATCGACCCAGTTGAAGTTTTATGTAGATAATGAAAAGGCTCTTGTCATGTTTCAGATTGACCATAAAAATGATTTGAGGCGTTACGAGGTATATGAGTGTTTTCAGTCCTATCGTAAATTGATGGCGGCAGATTGTGGCGAAGACCTGTTGTGGGAAGAGGATTATGCCGAATTGGGCGATCGTCTGGTCAGTGCCATTTATTTTGAGCTGAAAGGTGTGAATTTGTATCGAAAAGAAGATTGGGAGAGAATTTATGCTTTTTTTGCAGAGAAGATGCCCTTGCTGGAAGAGGCTTATTGGGAGTATCGAGATTTGATTTCTGTCCGGTTGTCTGCGGGTTATTCTTCCGCACAGTCTATATAACGGGAGGGTGTGGATGTTAAAAGTCGCAGCATCGGTACAGCGATACGCCCAGTCTGGGGCATTAGAGTAAAGAATAATTAGCTTTGAATTGATAAGAATACCTGAAAGTATGTATAACAAACTTAATTAAATCTGATGACAAAAAGTACTACAACTTCTGTGGCAAAAGTATTGCCTGTCCTCTTTAGCTTTTTTGTAATGGGGTTCTGTGATGTGGTCGGTATATCGACGACGTACGTTAAGATTGATTTTAATCTTAGTGAGACGGTTGCCGGTTTTATTCCTTCCATGGTGTTTTTCTGGTTTTTGTTCCTATCTGTACCGGTGGCTTTGGGAATGAATAGGATAGGGCGTAAACGTATGGTGCAAATCAGTAATCTGGTGACTGTTGTCGGGATGCTGATTCCTTTCTTCTCTTACAGTATAGTGACTTGTATGGTGGCATTCGCATTGCTGGGAATTGGTAATACCATCCTACAGGTGTCATTGAATCCTTTGTTGACAAATGTTGTCTCCGGAAATTCATTGACAAGTTCGCTTACTGCCGGGCAGGTTATCAAGGCTGTTTCATCGTTTATGGGACCTGTTATAGCTGTCTTTGCCGTGAATGTGCTGGGCAATTGGCAGTATCTTTTCCCGATTTATGCAATCATCACATTGTTTTCTTCACTTTGGTTGATGATGGTTTCTATTCCGAAAGAGAAGATTGTAATGGAAAACGGCAGTTCTATGAAGGCTACTTTTGCTTTGTTGGGTGACAGAGCTATTCTATTGTTGTTTGTCGGCATTCTTTGTGTTGTCGGTTTGGATGTGGGTATGAATACTCTAACTCCGAAATTATTGATGGAACGTTGCAATATGATAGAAACGGATGCAAGTCTTGGTTCAAGTGTTTATTTCTTTTGCCGCACTGTCGGAGCGTTTATTGGAACCTTTTTGTTGACACGTTTGTCTGATGTAAAGTATCTGCGGGTGAATCTATTAATTGTTCTGGCTTCTTTAGTGGCACTTTATTCTGCTCATTCTTCAATCTGGATATTGGTAGGCGTAGGAGTGTTTGCGTTCGCTTTGTCCTGTGTGTTTTCAATTATCTATTCTTTGGCTTTGCGTTGCCGTCCTGATAAGGCCAATGAAATTTCTGGTCTGATGATTACCGGTATTTTTGGAGGTGCAATTGTCCCTCCTTTGATGGGATTCCTGACTGAGAAAATGGATTCGCAGATAGGTTCGGTACTTGTATTGACCGTGTGTGCCGTATATTTGATTTTCTGTTCCTATAGTTTCAAAGCACAAAAATAAAATAGTAGATATATGTACAGATATGACAATCGCATAGTCGTTACGTTGGATGCAGGGGGAACAAATTTTGTATTTGGCGCAATGCAGGCTAATAAATTCATCGTTGAACCGATTACTTTGCCTTCGCATGCTGATAATCTGGAAGACTGTCTTTCGACCATGGTGAAAGGATTCCAAATGATTATCAATCGGTTGGAAGATAAACCGGTTGCCATCAGTTTTGCTTTTCCTGGTCCAGCAGATTATCCTCACGGAATTATAGGTGGGTATTTACCTAATTTCCCTTCTTTTCGAGATGGTGTGGCTTTAGGACCATTTTTGGAGAAAACCTTCGGTATCCCGGTTTTTATCAATAATGATGGTGATTTGTTTGCTTATGGCGAAGCCTTGGGGGGAGCGCTCCCAGAGGTGAATGCCAAGTTGGAGGCCTATGGAAGTGTTAAACGTTACAGGAATCTGGTCGGTTATACGTTCGGAACCGGTTTTGGAATAGGAATCGTGGTGGACAACCGTTTGAATAGGGGAGATAATTCTTGTGTTGAAACATTCTGTCTGCCTCATAAAAAAATGCCCGGTATCATTGTGGAAGATGGCGTGGCTATTCGTGCTGTGAAGCGTGTATACGCAGAGTTGTCCGGTGAATTTAATCATCAGTTTGAACCGAAGGAATTGTTTGAAATTGCCGAGGGAAAACGACCGGGTAATGTTGAAGCTGCTCGGCGTGCTTTTGCTGAATTCGGGGAAATTGCAGGCGATGCGATGGCAACGGCTGTAACGCTGACTGATGGCCTGGTTGTTATTGGAGGAGGTATTACTGCTGCACATAAGTATATTATGCCGAGTCTGCTGAAGGAAATGCGTGCAAAAATACGTACTCTGCAAGGAGATGAACTTAACCGTGTACAGATGAAGGTATATGATTTGGATGATGAAGAAGAATTCAAAGCTTTTGCCAAAGGGGAACAGCGGGCATTGAAAGTCTACGGAACAAACGATTTTGTAATATACGATCCGCAAAAACGAGTGGGGGTGACGATAACTAAATTGGGAGCCAACCATGCTATTTCTGTCGGTGCCTATGCATTTGCCTTGAGCCAGTTGGATATGCAAGAAAAATAATGTAAATGAGTATGTATCCATTGAAGTTTAAACCTATATTGAAGTCCACTCTTTGGGGAGGCGAGAGAATAATTACCTATAAACAACTTGTCAGTGACCAAAAGCAAGTGGGGGAAAGTTGGGAGTTGTCGGGAGTAAAAGGGAATGAGTCTGT
>CAKVCR010000108.1 GCA_934725835.1 uncultured Odoribacter sp. | reverse complement strand
ATATTACACAGAAAGGAGAACAGAAAGATGATTACACGGAATTGTTTTGGAAGGCTTGAGCCACGGATAGGTAAGTATTTTATACAAAGAAATAGTAAAGGTAAATATGAAATAATGAAAAACGAACCTTGGTATACAACTAAGGCAGCCATTGCAAATGAAGTTATGCTTTGGCTTGACATTGAGCCATTTAATTCAATGGTAAAAGCATATGCATGGTTAAAGAAACATGTAAACGAATTATTGTAGGAGGTAAGTAAAATGGTTGATTATACAAGAATAAATGTTTCAAAAGATGGCAAATATTTATTTGCAACAGAACAAGGGGAGCTTACATACGACTGGGAAGCAAAACGGGTTTATAAATTATTAAAAGAGAAATTTCCAGAAAACGAAGGTTACAAAGTTTCTGTAATAGAATGGAGAGCAAGAGGAATTGAACCGGATTGGGTTAAGGAGGATATGTAATATGAAAACAATAATTGATAAAAGTGAATGTAAACCATTAAGTGACAATATTGAAGGTAAGTTAGTTGTTATTAAATCAGACTTTTTCAAAGCAGAGTTTAAAGATGCAAAATATCAAATTGTACTTGCAACTGGTGGTTTTGGATGTGATGCAGATAAATTTGGAACTGCTGTGTTTGTAACAGAATGTTGTGAAGATCCCGAAGAATATAGGCAAGAAAGATACAATCTTATTGGTGAACCTACAGAAGAAATGATTGCTGAATGGAAAGCAAAGTACGGAGATTTCAATAAGAAAGTACAAAAAGCATTAAAAGGAGAGTAATTAATATGAGAGATTTAAAACCTGGTGATGTTGATCATGTTCAAGGAATTGTTTGTGAGATTGCAGAAATTGCATGGCAAGATCCTTGGGATTGGAAAGAGGCATATTACTTAGAGTTTAGAGATACAAACGGAATATACAGAAGTTGGAAACAAAATTTCGATGGTGGTTATGCTGAGTTGAAGGGAGAGTGATTAGTATGAGATTGGCTTATTTTTGTCATTATGACGGGAATGAATGTAAAAGAGAAATACCAAAATTAAATGAAATAGGAGAAGTTATTTTTCCAAAAGAATACAAAAAAGATAATAGATATTGGGACTCTTGTATGTCGTGTGATAGAAATTACTCAATGTGCGGAAAATGTTATGGAGATTTAAAAATAGTTAAGGAGAGTGATTAGTATGTATAAGTTGCGAATATATAAACTGTCTGGTTTAGATAAAGGAAACTTAGACCATGAGGAACTGTTCGATGCTAAAGAGCAGATGGATAAAAGATATGATGAGTTATTTCAAAGAGAATTATATAGCTTAAATCCTACTGCATGGAAACGGATTGATGGTGAGTGGAAACGATTGGAGGGATATTAAAATGAGAGTAAAAACATATCAAAATAAACGAAACAAGCAGAAATACATTGAGGTACATAGTGACGGACATCATCACAATTCTGTTCGTCAGTATATACAGCACGATCAGAAAGTTGCAGGTCGTAAGGTTGGAGTTGTTAGGAATTACACCGGCGATGGAAAACTTCATCGGTGGAGAAAAGACAACTTGAATGAGTTATTGGAAGGTTACAAGGAGGTATGAGTATGTGTAGAATAGCAGGAATTGTAATCGAACATGGTAAAGATGACTTTGGTTATTGGGAAGGGTTTAATCTTACCGAAGCTGAAGAAAATGCGATTTGGAATATTTTAAATAAACATGATACCGAAGGCTGTTCTTTGAGAGGAACACGAAAAGAAATTGCAGAAGAGATTGGGGCGTGATTGATATGGTAGGTCAGTGGACAGGCGAATGGACGGAAGAAAAAGATTATAGTACATATCCAAAAGAGAAATGGTGTGATTATGATTACATGGCTGCATGGATCAGACAACAGAAATATGAACCAAAAACGTCTATGAAAAATTTAATAGAAATGATTTTTGGTTATTACTTCGAGGATAACGATGTAAAAGAAAGGGGATATTTCGCAATAAAAGACAAAAGAAAATATCCTGATAATCTTATGATATTTGTTCCAGATGTAGAAGAATATGTATTTGCAAGTGGTGGATTAAGTGAATTTGATTATGAAGCATAGATTGGAGTGATGTAAATGAAAATTACACAGACAAGAGTAAAACAGTATAACAGTACATATAAGACAGTTGTTTCAGTGGATGGAACGCCTGTTTGTATTACACGGAGTAACAAGAGAGCAAGTGACATTGTTTCTTATCTGTCAGGATATGAGGTTGAAATCAATGATGGGAAATTAAAGAAGCAGTTTGATAAGATTAGAGAGATGGAAGTCAATTTGAGTTTTATGAAAGGGAAATTGATCTTCCTTTAGATTATTTTAATATGAAATAGCAATTTCAAATAGAAATGATGGTTGATGAATTATGAAAACATTTAAAATTAGATATTATGAGTGCTACGAGGATTATTACGAAGTAGAAGCAAACAGTGAAGAAGAAGCAGAGGAAATATTAAAGCAGAAACTTTATACTGGAGAAGAAAACGCACCTGACACTTGCTTTGATAGTGGTGCGGAAGCAACGGAAATTACAGACTAAACAAGAGTTTCTTTGGACTTTAGAATGGAGGATTTTATGACACGATTAGAAATTATTAAGTGTGAAAAATTAGCGGAAGAAGCAATACAGAATGCAAATAATTCTAAAAAAGAATTTGAAGAAGCTGCACGATGTTATGATACAACAGAACGACATATTTTGGAAACAAAGGCATGGAATCACAGAGGATATGCAGAGGGTATTATTCAGGCTCTTAATGTGATTGGTTTTAAAAATGAAATTATGGAAAAGTTAAATAAATTACTTTGAAATGAGGATTTACTCGGAAAGGGAATATTATGAATAACGGAATTTATCATATAAAAGATAATAAAATTTACAAAATGTCAATAGATAAACCAGAAGAACAGATAGGGGTTGTTGCAAGTATTAAAGATAGAAACAATCTTATAGATGATTTTGCCAATAATCTCATAAACAAAATTGAATTAAAATATTGTAATGGAAATTTAACCAGTCAATATATTGGAATGCAAACTTGTGATTGGATTAGAGAGATTGCAGAAGCAATGAAACGATGAATTCAAGATTGGAGAATGATAAATGAAAGATTTAATAATGACATATCAAAACGAGAATGGAAAAACAATAAAAAGAGAATATGACAGAATATTTGATTTTACGGAAGAAATAGAAGGAGATGGATTTGATGCTCCTATGTTGGATTATGAAAATGTAACTGCCAAATTCTTTGAAAATAGAATTGAAAATTTTAATACAATTAATGATTTGTATAAATATTGTGTAGAAATTATGAAATGAGAATTGAATCGGCGATTTAGATAGGAGTGATTTTATGAACAAAGAATTTGTATTGAAGATAATTAAGGAATGTGATTCATGGAAAGAAGGACAGAGCGTAGCATTCAGATATAAAAACTTTCATGGAATAGAATGGGAACTGATATTTAGAAAAGAGGAGAAAGAATATTTACCATTTAAGTATTCGGTTTCTGGAAGAAGAGTGGGTACACATGAAACGACTGACAGACGGTATGTAGATGCAGAAAGTGCTTTCTTACATGTGTTTAATTGCTTTAATGAAAATGCTGCTACAAAAAATAGATACGATTCATTAGAAAAAGCATTGGAAAAAATGTAAGATGAATCGGAAAGTTCAAAATGGTAAAAGGAGAAAACTATGACATTTCAAGAAGCACATAAAAATGGTAAAGGTGGATTAGTAACAAGAAGAGAGTTATCAGAAGAAATGCTAAAATTTCGATTATCCAATTACTTTTCAGACGAAGAGATAAAAGATATTATTTTAGCGACATCGTATTTTGATTGTTGGACAGATGGCTCTATTGCAATTGTGCAAATTGATAGAGGAAAATTTATTGCAATTGCCGATGGAAATTATATGAAACTAATCGAACCTTAAAACACAATGAGAAGCACATTTCAGAAAGAAAGCAAAATCTTTTATAGAAAATAGCTTGCTTTTATGTTACAATCAGATTGGAGGTATAACTATGGCAGGATATAATGGATGGTCAATGAGTAATAATGCAATTGCATCTTATGAGGATGTAGAAAAACCATTGAGTAAGTGGACAAAAGTAGATATTTTTGATGCAATAGAGGAACAGGAAGTTGAATTGAAATGTTCAATAGATAAATTACGGAAACTGCCAGTAAAAGTATTAAAAGAAATCTGCCTGTCATATTCTTCATGGCATCATACAAGTAGCCATTATAATATAACCGATTTCTATTCATTAGATGTTGATAGAATTGAAGATTTGACAGATGAAGAAATTGAAGAGTTAATTAAAAAATATAAGGCAGACAAAAAGATAGAAGATAAACCATCGGAAGAAAAATGGAAGTGTGCTTTTTTAGAATGGTCAGGAAGTAGAAAACACCCTAAAGCAACAGAAGTAATTGAAGAAGGTATCATAAAAGGTGATTGGTTCTATCGAAATGATGGTTCTAAAAAGAAAACAACAGCAAATGGATTTAGATTTATTGAAAAGATTGGAGGTTAATATAATGAGTTTTATTAATTCAGAGGGAAAAAATATTAGTTATGAATGTTCTGATTTAATTGAGGAATTAAAAGAGGATATCACAGAGTTTGGTGGAGATAAAATCGTAGCGGTTTGGTGTAAAGATGTTTCAGGTGTTACGATTTATACTAATTATGATTTTATTGAGGAAGATCAACCAATAACTGAGAGTGAATTATGTGAAGGCGAATATATAAAACAAATGACAATGACAACATTGTTAATTCTATTAGAAAAGCAAAATGAAATTTTATAATAAAATTAAATAAATAAGTTAATTGGACAGATAACAAAATTATCTGTCTTTTTATATAAAAAAGAGAATAATATAAAGACAATAAAAACATATTTTTAGAATGAGGTAAAAATATGAAAATCATAAAAAATGGAGAACCACGAAGAAAGACATGTCCAACTTGTAGCTGTTTATTTGAATATGATATAAATGATATTAAACACATAAACGGAATGACATTTCTTAATAATGGAACGGATGTTGTTTTATGTCCGTATTGTGGGGAAAGAATAGATGAAAAAATAGGATTAGCTGTTAATGTTTTAGGGCACTTGAAGTAATATACAAAACATATTTGAAAGAGGGGAAATAAAATGATTTTATTATTAGGCAAAAATGATGCAGTTGAAAGATATGCAAAAGAGATACTGAACATTGATATGGATAATGATATTGTTTATTATCCAGACAAAACGACACATTACAGTGAACTCCCAGAGTGGATAGATACAGCTAGAGAAGAAAATCCTCCTGTTATAACGACACAGAGACTTGATATGATTGATGCATTTCTTTATTCTGATTTAGATTTTAAAGTAATCACAGCCATTGAAGTTGATGGAAATATAAAAGCAAGAATTCTTGAAAATAAAGAAAAAGCGTTGTATGTAAAGGATGTACTTGGATTAGAATTACGATGAAAAGCAAATACTAGGTTCTTTTTTGTTGAACAGCGAACATGATATAATAAAAGAAAACGGAGGTAATTATTATGGCATATTTAATAGCATTTATTATTGTATTTGGTATTCCTTATTTAATTAGTAAGAATAATGAAAAAATAGAGGCAGAAAAAAATGCAGAAGAGTTTATGAAAAAACATTTTGGTGAAGATTATAAAAATAGAATTAATCGCAGATAGAAAGGTGGTTGGTTATATGAGTTTATTTGGATTGTTTTATACAATTTTTGGAGTGGGTTGTAAAGGTATTAATGATATAAGAAATGCAATGGAAGATAATGATCATAAAACAAGATATAGAGATAGCGAAACGAATACTTATTATGATCATAATATGAATAAAAGAGATTTATCTAATAACCACATTATGGTAACTGAAAAAGATTGTAATGGTGATGTTTGGCTGAAAGATGCACAAACTGGCAGATATACTCAAAATATTACAGCCGGTAGAGTTGAACAAAAATATCAAGAAGAGAGGGCAAAAGCATTACGTGGAGAAAGTGATAGAACACATTTTAAATATGGTGATAACGAACACAGAAAAGATGAATTTCCTGGAATTAGATATAAGGATTTTAAAACAGGAAAATTATATGTTGAGAGATCTATGATTTTTACAGAAGAACATTATAAAATGTTACATTTGTGGTCTAGTTGTGGCATTTGCCAACAATCGTTTTCAGTATTATTTGATCCTGAAACAAGGAAAATTATTCGATTAACAGATGGTACAATTGAACAAATGTTGGGACAAGGTGCTTTAATGAAAGATATAAATGAATTCTTCCCTAAATATGTAAAAGAATATTATGAACATATGGTTGAACCATATAGTACATGGTATAAACAAAAATTATATTATGAAACAACTTTACGTCCATGTGCTGACTCTTTAAAAGATAAATTTATAGAAGAGGGGGAGGCAAGAGTAAAATATAGAAGAGGTGAAAAATGATATGGAAGAATGGTATTACATAATAAGCGACGAACCACATAAAAAATATTATTGTGATGATTATGAAGATGTGCAATCTTGTATTTCACTTGATTCTGTGTTTAAATTTCATATAACGGATTTTCTTGATAATTCAATTCCAGAGGATATAGAATATTCTGATTATTCTATATATAAAGACGGAGAATTAGTAAAAGTAGTAACTGGTAAAGAATTAGCTAAAATTTATTTGAAAGGAAATAGTGAAATAATAGCAGATTACATTAATAAAAAACAGGAAGAAGAATTAAAGTGTAAAAAAGTAGTAGATGATTTTAATTCTTTAAGTTCAAACATTGAAGGTACAAATAATGCAATGGAAAATTTGGTAGATAGTCTTAATGAATTAAATGATATTTTTAATGTAAGAAGGTGATTTAAGTGAAAGGTAGATTAGAACATTCATTACAAATTGAAAAAAATATAAAAGAAATATTATCTACATTGCCACAATATGTAATTGAATATTATTATGAATTCAAATCAGGTAGGCAACCAACAGCATGTAGAGAATATATAAGAAAAATCGCAAAATTTTTATATTTTATTGATTCGAGTAATGTAAAACAAATTAATCCTAAGCAGATTACCAAGTTTGATGTTACTCGTTTTTTAGATTCAATAGAATATATAATAGATAATAATGGAAATAAAAAACAATCATCATTATCTTATAGGAAATGTTATCATAGTGTATTAAAAAGTTTTTTTGATTTCTTAATAGAAAATGATTATATAACTGAAAATCCTATGAATAAAATAAAAAGGGTTCGTGGAGAAGATTTTGTTAATAGAAAATTCTTAGACGAAGATGATTTAAAAGAAGTATTATTGGCTGTAGAATGCGGAGCAGGGAATAGAAGGTCGGTTGCTATGCAATATAAATGGAAATCAAGAGACAGAGCAATTATGATGCTATTTATGCAAACTGGAATACGTGAAACAGCATTAAGCGAAATAAATATTGAAGATATTGATTTTGAAAATCATATTATTAAAAGCGTAATTGAGAAGGGGCATAAAGATAGGACTTTTACTATGAGTTCTCAATTAGAAAAAGCTATTTTAGATTGGATGTGTGATAGAGAAAAAATAATAGATAAAAATGAAGATGCATTATTCATTTCAAAATCAAAAACTCGTATGACACAAAGTTCATTATCTGATATAGTAAAAAAATATACGAAAGAAGCCCTTGGATACTCAGTAACACCTCATAAGCTAAGAGCTTCGTTTGCAAATATTATGTTGGAAAAGACAGATGAAAATATATATGTGGTTCAGCAGCTATTAGGACATGCCAGAACAGAAACAACAAAGATATATTTAAAAAATAATTTAAATCAGTATAATGACATAGCTGCCGATATAATTGCAAAATCTATATTTTAAAGGAGAATTGTATAAATGGAAATTAAAAGATATGTTACATTTAGGAATAAGAAAAATAATTTTCCAATGTTAAAAGAAAAAGAAAAAATACAATGGAATTCAGATTTTTCGACATACAATAAAATTGTTGATTTTTTAAACAAAACGTTTGAGATGGACTATTTAGAAGAGGAATACGTTTATATTATATCATTTAATTGTCAAATGATTCCACAAGGAGTGTTTGAATTATCACATGGAACAGCAGATACTTCTATAATAAAAATGAGAGAGCTTGCAATATTCTTATTATTGTCTGGTGCGAATAAATTTATTGTGGCTCATAATCATCCAAATGGTTCTAAAGATGTAAGTGGAAATGACATAAATATTACAAGGAAGATTCAAGAAATGGCAAATTTTATTGAAGTTGATTTTCTTCAACATTTTACAATAGGGAACGATGGTTATGATACTTGTATTGATAATGGAGAAGATGATGATAATTTGGAGGAAAATGACGAAGAGGATGAAGATTATATACCGTTCAGTTAAACTTGATGAAGTGATTGAATTGTTGAATGATATTGTGTAGAATGGAAGCGAGTAAATAATAGTTTCTTTGGAAAATTGGAGGTTAATTATGAGTAGAGATGAAGTGAAATATTATATAGAGCATATGGATGCAAATGGTTTATTAAATTTGTGCAATGATATAAATG
>CAKVCR010000107.1 GCA_934725835.1 uncultured Odoribacter sp. | reverse complement strand
TGAAGTGAACCCCGAAAGTTAGACAAAAAACTTTCGGGGTTTATTATGCAAAAGAGAAAGAAGCATGGTTATGCGGAATGTCTGAATTACATGCAAATGATTGAAGCAGGAATATCCATTCCTGCTATTCACATGAAGTATGGCATAAATGAAGACCGCCTTCATGTCTTATGGGATCGCTATCAGTCAGAAGGGCGTTCAGGTTTATTTAAGAGAAAGAATATCAAGGCAGATTTTGCATTAAAGAGAGAAATCGTGCTTGATATTGAAGAAAATCACTTAACTTTACACGCAGCCTCGCTCAAATATGGAGCCAGCCCCCAACGAATATCAGTATGGTTACAGCAATACAGAACGGGCGGCCTGGCAACTTTGAACAGCACTAAAAGGCGAGGGCGACTACCAGGTATGGGAAGACCCAAAAAGAACAGCAAACCGCTCACAGAGCTTGAAAGGCTTCGCAAGGAAGTACAGGAGCTCAAGACAGAGAATGCCCTGCTAAAAAAAGTGAGAGCCTTAGTAGAGGAAAGGAATGCCCGGCTACGCGAGATTGGGCACGAGCCGTCGAGGAACTAAGGCAAGAGGGATATCCCCTGCAGTATATGCTGCATTGGATGAAGATGGCCCGCTCCGTATTCTATTACCATATATCGCATATGGAAGACAGGGATAGATATGATAGTATCAGGAGTCATATAAAACAGATATATGACAAGAATCATGGACGCTACGGGTACAGGCGAATCTGTATGGAACTGCGAAACGAAGATATAGTTATTAATCACAAGACGGTACAGAGGCTGATGAATCAGATGGGACTTAAGGCAAAGGCCAAGAAACGGCACTATCACTCCTATAAGGGTGAGATAGGCAGGATAGCCCCTAATGTGCTGGAGCGTAATTTTTGCGCAGACAGACCTAATCAGAAATGGGCTACAGATGTTACACAAGTATGCATAAATTACAGAAAACTGTACTTGTCACCCATATTGGATATGTTTGATGGCGGAATTATATCTTACACTATTTCTACCAGTCCAAACTTGCAGATGGTCATATCTATGCTCAAGAAGGCCTTTAAGAAGTGCCCACAACTGGATGGCCTCATAATGCACTCGGAGCAGGGCTGGCATTACCAGCATGGCACGTACCAAAAGATGCTTAGGGACCATGACATCACACAAAGCATGTCACGCAAAGGCAACTGTTTGGATAATGCAATGATGGAGAATTTCTTTGGTCTGATGAAGAACGAACTCTTATATGCCAACAAGTTTGAAAGCATCAGGGAGTTTGAAAGGGCATTGAGACAATATATAGACTGGTATAACAATAAAAGAATAAAATTGAGGTTAAAAGGAATGCGCCCGGTACAATACCGAGCTCACTACTATAGTGAGTTGAATCATTAATATTTAATTTAATGTCCAACTTTTCGGGGTCACATCACTTTTCCCATTCCTCTTGGGTCAGGAATTCCTTGAATACGGCCAGCAGAACTTCCTGTGAATGTTTTGGGTAAATGCCAAGATTCTCATCATCAAATACCCTTCCGTCTTTGTAGTACATGATATGACTTGTGTCCACATTCCGGATGTTCCCGACTTCAAGGAAAATGCTCAAATTCTTCTTACAGTAATGCGCAGCGGAATCACCTTTCGTTACTTTCCCCGGGATATAAATCCCCTGTGCTTGCGTGGCAGTAATGTACATTACCGATAAAATTACAAATAATACTTTCATGATTATGGACAGTTATGTTTGAAGAAGAATGGAGAAAATGCAAAGCCAAATACTTTTTTTTGTTCTTCGGTTGTTGGTTTTCTCCCATCTTTATTCCACCATAGAAAACCTTCAGTATCAACTTTCATTTTTATGAAATCTTGATAGATTGCATACAACTTTTCATCGGTAAACACGTGACTAACATCTTCATTGAAAATGAAATAAGCATATAAAATATTTCCAGAGTAATTAAAGTGAAAGAGAATTTTTGCTTTTATAGTCTTATTTTCTTTATCCATTAATAGCCTTATTTCTTCAATAGTCAGATGTTTCTTTAATACCTGCTCAATGAATTGAGTAGTAAATCCGGTCCAGTTTCTGGTAGAATAGTCTTTATTTAAATATTCTACTTTTGTCAAAATCATACCTGGCCGTTTATCTGTTGGTATGGCAAATAAAGGAGCTGCAATAATAGATTTACTACTACTGATTGAGTATTTGAAATATTTTTCTTTCCATTCTGTTTGAGTGGAATCCTGATTTCCGAAGGCAGAAAAGGTAATTAGAATTAAAATGACAGATATGAGCAGTTGTTTCATGACAAATGGTTTTTATGTGTTATTCGAAAAATTTCAATAATAATTTAGATTGCAGTGTTTTATCAAAAGTTCCGTTTTGATATTTTAGGTCATTCCATGTTTCCCCTAACTCATAATAATTTTGTAAAAAATCTGGTGTAATTTTCTGTTTCCGTATCGTGTTTTGATAATCGAATGAATGTCAGGTCTGTTGCATTTTCTTCGAAATGTTTTCGTGCCTCTTCCACACTGAATTTTACAGAGATGTTTTCTTCCAGCGCCGATGGCGCTTCGATTTCATACGAACATGAAAACATCAGGGCAATGAGCCACCAAAGGAACGGGTTCTTTTTCATAACTTTGGAATAGGTAGGATGCTCTATGAATGTTTTTAATGTCATTAGTTTTTTTCATCAAACGGAGCGATGTTTTTATAGCGGATAGAATCAAAGTACTTTATCTTCTTGAACCGAGAAAAGTATGCACGAGGGTGCTGTTCCAATACTTTCTTCAAACGTTTTTCCAGTTCATACAGCCTGTCTGGAGGCATGTGCATCATGACCGGATCTGTCTCTCTGAATTTAAAAATGATTTCTTCCGCTTTCCCTGAAGTGTTTGCCGTAATTTCTATTAATAGAAGAAACGAATTTTTCCCCTTTAGCTTTTCCCATTCCTCCTGGGTCAGGAAATCCTTGAATACGGCTAGTAGGTTTTCCTGCGAGTGTTTAAGGGGGACGGCAAAATTTTCATCATCAAACACCCTTCCGTCTTTGTAGTACATGGTATAACTTGTGTCCACATTCTGGGTGTTTCCAACTTCAAGAATAATACTCATAGCTTTTTTGCAGTAATATGCAACGGAATCACCTTTCGTTACTTTCCCTGGGATATAAATCCCCTGAGCCTGTGCGGCAGTAATGTACATTACTGATAAAATTACAAGTAATACTTTCATGATTATGGACAGTTATGTTTGAAGAAAAATGGCAAACTAACAGAACCGAATACTTTCTTCTGTTCTTCGGTTGTTGTTTTTTTTACCTTTAAACCACCATAGAAAACCTTCGGTATCAATTTTCATTTTTATGAAATCTTGATAGATTGCATAAAACTTTTCATCGGTAAACACGAGACTAATATCTTCGTTGAAAATGATATTGTTCATGGCCTTGTTGTTTGGTCGTTGGGGTTATAGTTAGTTGCTTCAAATCTATGTAAACAGAATGACAAAAGCAATATTTTATATAATTCGGTAAAGTATTTTTTTATTATAGTGTGAGTCGTAATTTATTGTATCAAATTCAAGGCAGAAACCGGATGTATAATTTTTTTCGTTTGTGTATTTTGTGTATTTTTGCATACCGAAAAGTATAAATCATGGCGGATTTAAGAGATGAAATAGTAAATAAGTCCTTTTTTCAATTTTTGAACAAGGGGTATGGTGCTTGTTCGTTGAAGGATTTGGAAGCGGCAACAGGGCTGACCAAAGGGGCTTTTTATTATTATTTTCGCAACAAGGAGGAGATTTTGAAAGCGGGCATTGAAAAGTATCTTTCAGTGAGTAGCGAGATGAGCGAGGAGGAGTTTTTGAAAATAGGCTCGTTGAGGGAATATATTCTTGCTCTGGTGGATAGAAAAGAGAGAAATGCAGAGCGGTGGCAGGAACTGTTTGAGTTTTTCATTATTGAGGTAGCTTTTTTTCAATTAATCTTGGAAGTTGAAAATCTTTTTCCGGTATTTCGCCATAGTATCGATAAGTTGTCTCGTTTGCGGTTGGGACGCTGGGAGTTTATGATTTTGAAGGCTAAACAAACCGGTGAAATTAAGGCGGAATTGGATACATCTGTGTTGGCAAGAAACTTGATGTCGGTGTCTACCAGTATGGTGAATATTGATTTGAGTACTGAAAATATGAGGATTGCATTTTCAGATATGCAGATGCAGTTTGAACAATATTATTTATTGATAAAGAAATGACAAATACAAGGCAGCAAATCATAGAAACCGCCTTCCTCCTTTTCTTGAAAAAGGGGTTTAAAGCAGTGCGCTTGAGTGATATCGAAAGAGCTGCCAAGATTACACGTGGGACTTTTTATTACCATTTTTCCGGTAAAGGAGAGGTGTTGAAAGAAGGGTTGCGTGCTTATTACGCTTTGTTGGATGCCAAGCGTACCGAGGAGTTTGGGAGTATATCCACGTTAAGAGAATATGTTGATTTGACAATCCGCAAGCTGATGGATATTGATAACTATACCGCAAGGGAGTTCAGTAGCGAAATTCCTGAAATATTGTGTCTGTCGTTGATTGTTGAGGTGATTGCTGTGTATCCGGAATTGAAGCAGGTGGTGGCGGAATCGAAGATGTTGCGTTTATCAAAGTTGGAACAGCTGATTTTAAATGCGAAGCGTGTAGGGGAATTAAGACCGGAAATTGAAACTTCGGTCTTGGCGAAGAATTTATTGAATATAGGTGCCGGTGTATTGAATTATTTGATTATGCATCAGGATGTATCTTATGCTCTATCGTCAATCCGCTTGCAGTATGAACAGTTGTATCTTTTAGCATCGCAGGTTAGAAAATCGGTGTGAGTGTTTTTTTTATTGCCAACATACCGAAAAGTATAAAAAATAGATAAAAGGATATGCTTTTGGCATATTTGTTGTATATTTTAATAGTTTGTATGGAGAATTCAATAATTTAGTGCATTATGATATTTCGAAATTTTTGGGTTGTGCTGGGAATCGTTGTATGTGTCTCGGCATGCCGCTCAAAGGAAATGGAAAAAAAGAGCGTGATAATGGTAAAGACAGAGGTGGTAAAGCCGTATCGTTCAGAGTTGAAAATAACTTATCCGGGGCGTATTCGGGCGGCAGAAGATGTTGATTTGTCTTTCCGGGTAGCCGGTCCTATCGTTAAAATACCCGTTGATGCCGGTGGGTTTGTCAAAAAGGGTGCATTGGTTGCAGAAATTGACCCGCGTGATTACGAATTGCAATTGAGTGCAACAGAGGCGGAGTATAGACAGATTAAGGGTGAGGCAGAACGGGTGATAGAACTGTACAACCGTAAGAGTGTTCCTGTAAATGATTATGATAAGGCTGTTTCCGGCCTGCAACAAATATCTGCAAAATATTCTTCACATCAGAATGCGTTGAAAGATACCCGTTTGTTGGCGCCTTTTGACGGATATATCCAAAAGAAGTATTTTGAAGTTGGTGAGACCGTAGGTGCCGGAATGCCGGTATTGTCAATGATTAATACACAATATTTTGAAGTTGTGATTGATATCCCTTCCAGTGATTTTGTACGCCAGAGTTCTTTCCGGGATTTTTCGTGTGTGGCAGATGTATATCCGGATAAGTCTTTTCCATTGGAGTTGATGGATGTGGCTAAGAAGGCTAATTTGAATCAATTGTATGGGATGCGTTTGCGCTTGAAGCCTGAAGCAGGTTATAATTTGGCTGCGGGGATGAGTGTGAATGTCACGATTGATTACGATCCGGGCGAGCAGTCTATGACGGAAATCCCATTGAGTGCCTTGATGGAAAAAGAAGGTAAGGCTTCTGTATGGGTGTATTTGCCTTCGGAAAAGAGGGTGAAGAGTCGTGAAGTGGTGGTCCGTCAAATATTGAAAGATGGTAGTGTTGTTTTGGATTCCGGTCTGGAGAAAGGAGAAGTGGTTGTGAGTGCCGGTGTGCACAAACTAAAAGAGGGTATGCAGGTGGAATTACTGAAACCCGTAAGTAAAACGAATGTGGGTGGATTGCTTTAAAAGGAAAGGAGACTGTGTATTATGAATCTTTCTGAATATGCACTGAATAATCGGGCACTGATAAAATTTTTGATATTGGTGTTGGTGATTGGTGGTATCTTTTCATTTGCCTCTATGAGTAAATTGGAAGATCCCGAAATCAGGGTGAAACAGGCGCTGGTAGTGACGGTTTACCCGGGGGCGTCTGCACATAAAGTTGAGTTGGAGGTAACGGATGTACTGGAGAAGGAGATCCGTGCGATGGGAGATATTGCAAGTGTGGAATCCAAATCAATGAACGACTTGTCCATTATCACCGTTGAATTGGAAACAACGGTTCCTCCTGCTGAATTGGAGCAGAAGTGGGATATATTACGACGACGGGTAGAGAATGCTTCTCTGCAGTTTCCTGACGGATGCCGGGCTCCGGTTGTGAAGGATGATTTTGGAGATGTATATGGAATGTTTTATGCCATGACAACGGATGGTGTGTCGGATGAGGAGATGGTGGAATATGCAAATTTGGTGAAACGTGAATTGCAGGATATAGAGGGAGTGAGGAGAGTGGATATTTATGGCGATAGAAAACCTTGTATTAATATTGAAATTATTCAGGATAAAATGGCTAATCTGGGGGTACATCCCGCAGAGGTGCTGGCTACTCTGAATAGCCAGAATAAGACCGTATATTCCGGATATTTCAAAACCGGTAACAGGCGTTTGCGTGTGGGGGTAGATGATAGCTACACATCAATTAGCGATATAGAAAATCTGATTATACAGGGGCATGAAGATGACCAGTTGCGATTGAAAGATGTGGCTCGTCTTAGCAAGGGGTATCAGGACCCTTCCCGCAATGAAATGAGATACGACGGTTCGCGTGCTTTGGGTATCTCAATATCAATGGAAACCGGAGGTAATATTATTACAGTAGGGAAGAAAGTGGATGCAGAGTTGGCTCAGTTGAAGTCATCACGTATCCCTATAGGTATTGATTTTGAGAAAGTATTTTTCCAACCGGAGCGGGTAAATGAAGCTATCAGTACATTTATGATTAATTTGGTGGAGTCGGTTTTGGTGGTGATTCTTGTTTTGATGTTGACGATGGGATTCCGGAGTGGAGTGATTATAGGTAGTGGGTTGGTCATTATCGTGTTAGGCTCGTTCGTAGTGTTGTATCTGTTGGACGGCACTTTGCAACGGGTGTCACTGGCTTCATTGATAATAGCTATGGGGATGCTCGTGGATAATGCCATTGTGATTGTTGATGGAATTCTGGTGGATTTGAAGCGTGGAGTGCAGAAACCGGAAGCGTTGACAAATATAGGAAAGAAGACGGCTATGCCGCTGTTGGGGGCAACGTTGATTGCGATATTGGCATTCTTCCCGATTTTTATGTCTCCTGATACGGTGGGCGAGTACGTTCGTGATTTGTTTATTGTATTGGCAGTTTCTCTATTATTGAGTTGGGTATTGGCATTGACGCAAATACCGATGCATGCCGATCGGTATTTGAAGGTGAAAGTAACGAATGTTAGTGAGGCGGATGTATATAATAGCCGTATGTATCAGTGGTTTAGAAGCTTTTTGTCGTACATGCTTTATCATAAGAAGTTGGCTTTCGGAGTTGTGGTATTATTGCTGGGGTTAAGTGTTTGGGGATTTAAATTTATACCGCAGGGCTTTTTCCCTGATTTGAGTTATACGCAGCTGTACATAGAGTATAAATTGCCGGAGGGAGTGACATTGGAGGCAGTGAAGGAGGACATTGAAAGTATCGAGGAGTATTTGATGGGAAGAGAGGATGTCACACATGTAACTTCAAGTTTTGGCGGTACGCCTTCCCGATACAATCTTGTGCGTTCGATAGCTTTGCCTGCCATGTCTTACGGTGAGTTGATAGTCGATTTCACGGATGCTGATGCCTTGAAAACGGCAATCCCGGGGTTGCAACAGTATTTGACTGATAATTATCCGAATGCTTATGTGCGTATCAAGCGCTATAACTTGATGTATGAAGATTTTCCGGTAGAATTGATGTTTATGGGTCCGGACCCGGCGGTACTTAAGGAATTGTCGGCAAAGGCCGAACGGATTATGGAGGATGAGCCGACTGCTAATTTGGTGACGAACAATTGGGAACCCGAAATGCCTGTTTTGATGGTGGACTATTATCAGCCGATTGCCAGAAAAGCCGGACTGTCCCGCTCTGATGTTGGCTTGTCTTTGATGGCGGCAACAGACGGATTACCAGTAGGGTCTTATTACGAAGGTACTACTTCTATGCCGATTTATATTAAAAGTGTGGATGGTAAAGGAGAGCAGCTGGGAGGTTTGGATAATACTCCGGTATGGAGTGTCTTGCCTTCTTTGGGAGGATTGAATGCAGAGACGATTAAAGGCTTGTTGTTAGGTACAACAAAGAAAGAGGATTTGCTGTCATCTGCCGTGGGGTCTACTCCGGTGACTCAGGCGACACGAGGAATCAAATTTGAATGGGAGGATCCGGTTGTATGGCGCTATAACGGACAGAGGGCGATTAAGGCCCGTTGTAATAATATTCCGGGTTATACTGCAGAGAGCGTACGCAAGAATTTGATGCCTTTGATTGATACGATTTCCTTACCTGAAGGCTATTCAAAGCAGTGGCTGGGAGAGCATAAGGCTAGTAGTGAGGCAATGCGCTATTTGTTTAAAAATGTACCATGGGCAATTG
>CAKVCR010000106.1 GCA_934725835.1 uncultured Odoribacter sp. | reverse complement strand
CTTCTGCTCCGTAGCATTCTTTTACGGCTTCGATAACCTTAGAGGTCAACAGACTTTCTATGCTCATGCTGTCTTATATTACTTATTTACAAATCAATATTTTTTTAGACTACAAAAGTACAATTATTTAACAAGACAAGGACAGGAATAACCAAACTTTCTTGCCCATTTTGCGTTATATCCAACAATCTTTATAAAAATAGAATATGAATTTGTTGGCAAGATTAACTTCACATTATAATAAGAAGTGCACTAAAAACGAAATAAGCGCCCCAATAACAATTGATACCAACAAAAGCGGGAAAGCACATCGAGAACTGCCTCGCCAAGAGGTTATAATCAAAGGTAACGTTAAAGCTCCGGATATCACCATTCCTTTCCACCACCATTGCGCCCAAGGTAAACTGAAATGTATGATAATATAAGGCATCATAAAAAATAACAGAAATGCTGCAAACAAGGAATATTTATCTGCCTTTTTATTCAATAATGGCACAATGCCGATAAAAGCTGATACCAACCCTATCAATATAATTATTAAATTCGTTTTCATCCTATCTTCCACTTAGTCCAATTCAATCCTCTTGCCAAACAAAGCAATCCGGACATTCAATATTTATTTTTTCATCTCTAAGAAACAAACCATATACCGCAGAACCACTACCTGTCATTGAAACATAAACAGCTCCTGCGTCATACATCTGTTGTTTTAACTCTGCCAATCGCGGATATTTTGTAAATACATTTTTTTCAAAATCATTGAATACACACTCCTTCCATTGCTCCGGCTCCAATGTATTTAACCTATGCAAATCAAATATCGCCGGATGAGGTACAATACCGGCATATGCTTCCGGAGTAGAAACTCCAAATGGGGGTTTTACTAATAGCAGTCTATACCTCTTTAAGGATAACTCCATGTTCTCCAACAATTCTCCCTTGCCGGATGCAAAAGCCGGCATATTGCGAACAAAGAAAGCACAATCACTACCAAGACGGGCAGCATACTCCTCCAATTGATTCAATCCAAGTGACAAATTAAAAAGCTCATTCAATACCTTTAACATAAAAGCCGCATCAGACGATCCCCCACCCAAGCCAGCTCCAAAAGGAATCACCTTGTGCAAATACACCTCTATGGCAGGAAGATGAAAATCAGTATTTAAAATACGGTATGCCTTTACAATTAAATTTTTCTCTGCCTCACATCCAACATCAATACCCATACTATGAAAATTGCATTCTCCTGATTGTCCGTCAGTTTTTACAACCTCTAAAATATCAGATAATCCTATGGGATAAAATACAGTTTCCAAATTGTGAAAACCATCCGGACGCTTCTCCGTCACGAACAGACCGATATTAATTTTTGCATTCGGGAAAACTATCATAACCTATATTTTTTCAATTACAAAGATAATAAACGCAAGCAGAATAAATTCTATTTTTTCAAATTCTCCGTTTCATAGCCGGCACATCATAAATATCACCATCCCCACAAATACAACTCTCAGGGAAAATAGCCTGAGCCTCCGGTAACAGACAACAAGGATCTGGATAACGGGCTGAAAAGTGTCCCAGTAACAACTTTCCGGCACCCACCAAACGAGCCATACAAGCAGCCTGTTCAGCAGTACTATGAAAGGTCTCTTTTGCCAGATTTTCAGAATCTTTTCCATAAGTTGCTTCGTGGTACAATAAATCTACACCTTTTACATATTCGGCAAATTGTTCCCTGTATAAAGTATCAGTCATATAAGCATAAGAACGAGCAGGCGGCGGCGCAATCGTCAAACGTGCATTTTCAACCACTTCTCCATCAGGTGTAACGAAATCTTCTCCCCGTTTTAAATGCTGCATAAAAGCTACCGGAACCTTCCAAGCTTCAGCCATATCCTTCCGTATCGTCCGCTCACGTTCCTTCTCTCTGAAACAGAATCCACAAACAGGTGCATCATAACGATGTTTCAAAGGAAAGGACGTAACAGTCACCACCTTATCCTCAAAAATGACCTCTTCTTTTCTTGTCAAAGCATGAAATACAATTGGAAATCCAAAATGACTATTCATTTTAGTCATCTGAAAATCAATAATTTCTTTCAAACGGGCATCAGCATAAATATGCATTTCTCCTTTTCTACCCTGCAACGACAAGGTTGACAACAAACCAATCAATCCGAAATAATGATCTCCGTGCAGGTGGGAAATAAAAATATGATTAATCTTATTATATGGAATATGGAAGCGTCTCAACTGGTGCTGTGTACCCTCAGCACAATCTATAAGAAAATACCGCTCAAGCACATTAAGCACTTGAGCGGCAGAATTTCTATTGGATGTAGGAACGGCAGAGCCGCTCCCCAAAATTGTAAGTTCGAATTTCATCAATTACTTGTCTCCCTTAGCAGCATTTTCCATCTGTTCTTTCAGAGCAGCCAATTCAGTGATGTCACCCAAAGTTGTTTTTTCAAGTTTTTCTTTCACCTGTTTAACAGCTTTCTTAGTTGACTTTTCTTCTGCACTTTTCTTAGCTTTTTCTTCTGATTTCTGAGCATCTTCGAATACGCGAGAGTGAGAAACGATGATACGTTTAGCTGCCTTGTTGAATTCAATTACCTTGAACGGCAATTTCTCCTCAACTTTAGCCTGAGTTCCATCCTCCTTCACCAAATGTTTCGGAGTTGCGAATCCTTCAACACCATACGGAAGAGCTACAACAGCACCCTTTTCGAAGATTTCAGTGATAGTACCTTCATGGATAGAATCTACAGTGAAAATTGTTTCGAATACATCCCATGGATTTTCTTCCAACTGCTTGTGACCTAAGCTCAAACGACGGTTTTCTTTATCAATTTCCAGAACTACTACTTCAATCGGAGCACCAATTTGAGTAAATTCTGCAGGATGTTTCACTTTCTTAGTCCAAGACAAATCAGAAATATGGATTAATCCGTCTACTCCTTCTTCAATTTCTACGAATACACCGAAGTTAGTGAAGTTGCGAACAACAGCTGTATGTTTTGTTCCAACGCCATATTTTTCTTCGATATTCTGCCATGGATCAGCCTTCAGCTGTTTGATACCCAAAGACATTTTACGTTCCTCGCGGTCAAGAGTCAATACAACAGCCTCAACTTCATCTCCAACTTTCATAAAGTCCTGAGCTGAACGCAAGTGCTGAGACCATGACATTTCAGAAACGTGAATCAAGCCTTCAACACCCGGAGCTATTTCAACGAATGCACCGTAATCAGCCATCACAACCACCTTACCTTTCACAGTATCACCAACCTTCAAGTCTGCACTCAATGCATCCCATGGGTGCGGAGTCAACTGTTTCAAACCTAAAGCGATACGTTTCTTCTCATCATCGAAATCCAAAATAACAACATTCAGTTTCTGATCCAACTGAACAATTTCATTCGGATGATTTACACGACCCCAAGACAAGTCGGTAATATGGATCAAACCATCTACGCCGCCCAAGTCGATGAATACACCGTAAGAAGTGATATTCTTAACAGTACCTTCCAGTACCTGTCCTTTTTCAAGTTTAGAGATAATGTCTTTCTTCTGCTGTTCAAGTTCAGCTTCAATAAGAGCCTTGTGTGATACAACAACATTTTTGAATTCCTGGTTGATTTTAACCACTTTGAATTCCATTGTTTTACCAACATACACATCGTAGTCACGGATCGGTTTAACATCAATCTGAGAACCCGGCAAGAAAGCTTCAATACCGAATACATCAACAATCATACCGCCCTTAGTACGACATTTAACATGCCCCTTAATGATTTCATCATTTTCCAATGCCTCGTTCACACGATCCCAGCTGCGCAATGCACGAGCCTGTTTGTGAGAAAGGGTCAACTGACCTTTTTTGTCTTCCTGAGTTTCAACGTAAACTTCAACCTTGTCACCTACTTTCAATTCAGGATTGTAACGGAATTCGCTCAAAGAGATAATACCGTCTGATTTGTAGCCGATATTAACAACAACTTCTCTTTTGTTCATAGAAATCACTGTTCCTTCAACTACTTCTTTTTCTCCTACTTTAGAGAGAGTTTCAGCGTACTTCTGTGTTAACGCTTCTTTTTCAGATGCAGGTACAATTGAATCATTTGCATAAGCATCCCAATCGAAATTTTCATCTGGTTCTGCGCTTGTTACCGGAGCAACATTCTTAGCGGCTTTTTCTGCAGCAGCTGCCTGCATCTCTTTCTGTTCTTCTGACATAATTAATTTAATTGTTTCCTATCTAATAAGTTAGACATTATTTTTATAAATCGGGCGCAAAGATACAAATATTTCTCTCTCCCACAATTTTTTTCAATGCAAAAAAAGAGCAAATCCTTACGATTTACTCCTTTTTATTCTTCATATTCATAAAAATGTCATCTTACCCGTCTTTTCTGACAACTTATTATTATCATTATGCTCATTATCAGAACAGCTAGCCATACCTCCTGCTAATATAACAATTAAAAACAAAATACATGCACAAAGAAATTCCTTGCCATATTATCAAATTAAAAAATAATTAATCATGATATTTAAATGCCGCTAATATTATTAGCCAACGCTTGAGCTTCCAGCATATTATCCTCTATTGAGCAATAAGTCCAACTGCCATAACGTCCGATAGAATAAACATCCTTAGCTGCCAACTGTGCTTTATATGAAGCCAAAGCATCGTTCCCTTTTTTATTTATATGCACATAAGCAGGATCCATTAACACAGCTTCATAATCCACCAAATGTTGAGTGGTAACAATACCTAGACGCCGTAAATCATCCAACACTCGCTCCAAATATAATCCTTCTTTCTCCAAGGTCTGATTTTCCTGGAATCCGATTTCAACATATAGCGACATTCTATCTGTTCCCAAAATATTATCATAATACCCTACCCGATAAAAAATAACATCCTTATCAGGTATATAAATCCAATTATTCACCTTATCATCCCCCTTGCTGTCAAAGCCTAAATTAAAGACTAATACTTTATTGCACGAAAAGGTATCTGCCGGATAATCAAGTCCACACTTTTCTAATAACATCGGGAACGGTAGGCTAGATATCAAATGGTCATAGACTATTTCCCTTTTATTTGTTATGACCTTTTTTTTATCAATGTCGATATGCAACACCTCTTCACCCAACGCAACTTTCTTTCCATCTATATTAGCCAATAGTGACGACACATACTCCATTGCTCCACCTTTAGGATAAGTAAAATGAGTATTATACGATGAATTATCTGAATTTTTAAAATTCAGCACAATATCCTCCTTACACGCCTTCGGGAAAAAACGCCCCATTGCATCCACGTCTAGACAATCCAAATCACATGCGTACAATTTTTCATTATAGGGAATCAAAAACTTCTCAGCAATAGACTTACCCAAATTGGCATAGACCATCTCTTTAAATGTAGAGTAATGCGTAGCTTTAGCTGCAAATAAATCATAAAGGCAATCAATAAACTCCTCCTTTTCAAGCTGATGTATATTTTTCTGAAAAGGGAAATCAATATATTTTCCTTTATACAAGATTTGTGTACGCTTCTCTACACGCACTAAAGATTCCGATGGTATATTCTTACAAACATATTTCTCCATATCAGGATGCTGAAAATGGAAAAAATGTCCAGAATAGTCCCACACAAAACCATTTCGTTTTATCGTCCTGCAATATCCTCCCGGTTCATGTTCTTTTTCAATAATTAGAAAATCATTATTTGTAAAATTAGCATAACTAATTCCCGAAATACCAGCGCCAATAATCAAATCCATTATGATCTGTATTTAAAAAAGCCATTAATAGCCCAATGAATAAAATAATAAACACTCCTTACCAAACCCAATTTTTCAACATCACGATAAACTAAAAATTGGGGTTTCATCACTTTTTTCTTATTACCTGTTGTACTTGTTGAAAACACCCGATACGAAGCCAGTATCTCCGGATTCCCATAAGCATAGTCCACTTTTTTCAACAAACTCAGCCAAAAGGCAAAATCATCCCTCATACTTTTCAGTGCTTCGCTAAAAAATGCCTCTCCGGTCTTGGTCTTATCAAACAATGCCGTCAAACAAGAAATAGAACATGTTTTCAATAAACCTTTATAATTCACTTTATCCGGAACAATAAACGGACGCAAAATTTCCTCTCCCGCCTCGTTAATCCTACGATAAGAAGCATACACGATTCCTGCATTTTTTTCTTGGAGAAATTTCAATTGCTTTTCCAAAAAATCAGGTTCCCATAAATCATCGGCATCCAAGAAACAAATATAGCGTCCCTGAGCATGACGCAAGGCATTATTCCGGGCAGAAGCAGAACCTCCATTAGGCTGTCTGATTAATTTGATTCTGGCATCCTGCTGAGCATACTTGCCAACCAAAGCCGGACTATTATCCTTTGAGCCATCATCCACAATCAACATTTCCCAACGGGAATAACTTTGAGCTAACACAGAATCTATTGTCTGAGCAACAAATCTCTCTCCATTATACATAGGGGTCACAATTGACACCAAATCATTTTCCATAGAATCAATATATTATAAAATTCCTGCTATATACATATTAAAACTCACATTATCGTTTAATGCATTCTAAAAGACAATAAATTAAGTAATTTCACTGATTTATAAAACAAACCAGGATATACAGACAACCTGGCCATCACCCGATGGGGTAATGGTAGATTTTTTCTTATAGACATCTTGCAATAACTCTTATACATCGAATGGTCCATATTCCATTGCCAGATATTGCGATACTCTTCATAAGGCAAGCGTTGAGACATTTGCATCAGATTATATAATACAGATTTCACATAACGAGCTTTAAACAATCCCTCCACTGAAGCAAATACACCTTTAGCCTCCAAATACACTTTTGCTTTATCCAAAGCAATTATCATGTGGCTGCACAAACGCTGATAAGAGGCTCTTGAAGTACTTCCTTCTCTCTCTATTGCATGATAAAGCACCCTATTTACAAACGATACCTTCTTAGCACAAGAAGCCACCACTATAGCATATAAAGTATCCTCATTTACAATCCCCGCCTCAAAATACAAACCATTATCTATTAAAAATTTTCTGCTATACATTTTAACGACAGGAGCAACCAATATATTTTTTACCATCATGGCATCTTCCAATATTTCCCTTCCATGCATCACCAAAGGATTGAACTCCCGCCCATAAACAACTTTTGTACCTTTCTGCAAATTGTCAAATTCAAAACGACACTGTACAAAGTCCGATTTTTCCTGTTCTATGTTATGATACAACACATCCAACATATCAGATTCAATCCAGTCATCACTATCAATAAATACAATATAATCCCCTTGGGCTTCCCGTATCCCCACATTTCTGGCGACAGCCTGCCCGGAGTTTTTCTGAGAAATAAGCTTGATACGTGAATCATTTTCTGCAAACTGCTCAGCAATAGCTAAAGAACCATCTGTCGAGCCATCATTCACAAGAATAATTTCAATATCACGCATTGTTTGCTTAACAATGCTGTCAATACAAGCTTCCAAATAAGCCTCTACATTATAAATAGGTACAATTACAGATACCTTCATAACTATTTATTAAATCAATTGTGTACAAGTTGCAGAAACAATTCATTCCATTCCTTCATTACTTGCTGTTGCATATATTTTTTCACACTTTCACGCGCTGCTATTCCCGCCGCAATCCGTCTATCCTCATCGTCTATCCATTCCATTAACTTTTGTGCAAATCCGTCTATATCACCAACAGGCACAAGGCTGCCAAAAGAATCATCCACCAGATCCTTTGGTCCACAAGGACACGCAAAAGAAACTATTGGCAAACCGTAAGACATCACCTCCAATAACACCATGGGCAGCCCCTCGAATCGCGATGTCATAGCATAAATGGAACTCTTCAAATATTCTTCTCCGATATGTGATGTTGCCGGATTCAAAGCAATCGATTTTTCTAACCCATAGCCACGAATCATCTCTTCCAACTTTTTCCGCTCCACTTCTTCGCCATTTCCAAACACACACAACTGCCAGTCCGGACGCTTTTGATGAACGAGATTCCAAATCTGAACCAAATAATCAAAACCTTTCTGGTAACTCAAACGCCCAACACTAATAATGCGTTTTGCAGTCAGAGCAGCTTCTTTTTCCGGATATTCAGTCAGAAAATTGGGAATCACACGAATATTGTCCATATTTCCCCAAGCCTCTTTATCCTCTTGTGTCAATACAACAAATGCATCATATTTGCGGATGGCTTTTTTCCAACCTATCAAACGCAACTTTTGTGCAAAGTAAATAATTTTATTCGGAGCTTCAATCAATTTTATATTCTTTGAAAAATGAAACTCCAATATTTTACTGCTTCCATCTTTGATTTTAGTCAGAAAATCCATCTCACGACAAAACATCGAAATACATATATCCGGATGCTCCCGATTCAATAAAGAAGCCAAACATTTTTTATGACGCCTTTTCTTCAAACTCTGCAACAACAATCGGGCAAACAAATTTCTATTTTTTTCAGCATCATAATTAATTCCGAACTCGATAAATTTTATTCTGTCCGAAAACTTAAAAAAGTTACTTTTAGTTTGTTGATCTGTTGTAACAATACATACTTCATACCCCAAAACATCTGCCAAATAATTAGCTTTATACATCAGGATTCGTTCCATTCCTCCTGAATTAAAGGTACTATTGACACAATACATTATCTTCATCTCACTAATATCTATTTAATGGGACATCAAA
>CAKVCR010000105.1 GCA_934725835.1 uncultured Odoribacter sp. | reverse complement strand
CCTCGATGCCCATTGCCTCTTCGATACACATGCAGAGCGCATGGCGGTTCATGTGTGCCGACAGGTAATCCAGACGGTCGGTCATGGCAAGCGTCTGGGGATATGTCATGCTTTCGCACAGTTTCTCTATTCCCCGGTGGATATATCCGCAATTGATGTCCACTTTTTTGACGATTTCGCCCTCCAGGGCTACGCGGAATCGTAACACTCCGTGTGTTGCCGGGTGCTGCGGACCGATGTTTACCACATATTCGTCATCCTCGAAGATGACGTTCTCTTTCTCCTGCACTTCGCCGGTGGCGGTCATCTCTAATGTCGGAGCGGCGTCTTCGTTGACTTCGCTCTCCAGACGCACCGGATTGATGGCGGGGTCGGCATTATAGTCTTTGCGCAAAGGATAGCCTACCCAATCGTTGCGCAGGAACAGTTTACGCATATCCGGGTGGTTGATGAACCGGATGCCCAGCAGTCCGAATGATTCGCTGTTGCCCAAATGTCCGATACTGTCGGAAGCTCCGGATTGGTCCGGTTGGAAGTTTCTACACGCATGGCGATTTCGTGACCCAGCCGGGTGGAGCGCAGGTGATACATGACACCTAAGGTTTCCCCCCAGTCCATCCCGGTCATGCAGACCAAAAAATCAAATTGCAACTCCTTGTCGTGACGCAGGCGTAGCGCCGAGTCGTGGAATGTCTCTTTGGGAAGACAGACTGTCAGGAGCCGACCTTCCCGGAAGGTGGCATCAGGGGCAATGTTCAATATCTTGTCTTTCATCTTTTAATACTCGTTTATGTTTGGTTTGTCCTCCTGTTTGTTGACTCCGCCAAGGAATTTTTCCACTTTGATTTTTCGCTGCAGCTGCATCATGCCGTAGAGCAGGGATTCCGGACGCGGCGGGCAACCGGGTACGTATACGTCCACCGGCAGAATCTGGTTCACTCCCTTTACAACATGATAGGAGTTCTTAAAAGGACCCCCGGAGATGGCGCATCCACCCATGGCGATGACATATTTGGGCTCTGCCATCTGGTCGTACAGACGTTTCAGCACCGGAGCCATTTTGTGTACAATGGTTCCCGCTACGATGATGACATCCGCCTGGCGGGGGCTGGCACGTGCAACTTCAAACCCGAAACGGGCAAAGTCATAACGGGCGGCACCTACCGACATAAATTCGATACCGCAACAGCTCGTAGCAAAGGTAAGAGGCCATACTGAATTGGAGCGCCCCCAGTCTATCAGCTCGTCCAGACATCCTACGATAATGTCTGTGCCGTTGGCCCGCAACTGTTCGAGGTACTCGTTGTCTTTGAAGTCCTCATACTTCATTGATTTTATTTGAGGCTTTTTCATATCGCTCTATAATAATCGCACTTTCTTTTATTTCCACTCCAATGCTCCCTTTTTCCAGGCATAGGTCAGACCCAGAATCAGGATGACCATAAAGAACAGTATGTTCAACAGTCCGTCTATACCCGCATCCTGAACGGTCACTGCCCAGGGAAAAAGGAATACCGCCTCCACATCAAACATCAGGAACAGGATTGCAAACAGGTAGTAGCCGGCTTTGAATTGCATCCATGAACGTCCGCGGGTCGGGATTCCGCACTCGTAAGCTTCTCCTTTCTGCCGGTTGAATGAACGCGGCGAAATCAGTCGGGCAAGACCTAAAGCAATGCCCACCAATGCAATGGCCGTAAGAATTACGACAATCATCAAGGTTAGATTCATAATGATATGTGTATTTATTTGTTAATATCTTATAACAAACGATGCCCGGAACATTGAGTTTTTCCGGTGTTTTTTTGCAACTGCGAAGGTACTACTTAATTTCCTGAATGCCGAAAAAGAAAGGTTAAAAAAGAGTTTAATTTAGGAGATGTTGCCACGCTGACCAGGCACGCCTTCTACCGTGCCTGGCACGAATATATTGTATCTTACAGCTCTTTCTCTATCAGATAAACGTTCCGTTCCGACGATGAGCGTGAAATCAGTTCGGCGACAAACCCTGCCAGAAACAGCTGGGTGCCGAGCAGCATACATACCAGCGATATGTAGAAGTAGGGATTGTTGGTGACGAGCTGTGCCGGTATGCCGTGCGACAGGCAAATCAGTTTGTCGATGCCTATCCAGGCTGCCGCAAAGAAGCCGATGATAAACAGAAGCGTGCCCAAAGCGCCGAACAGGTGCATGGGCTTTTTGGAAAAGCGGGTGATAAAGGTGATGGAGAGCAGGTCGAGCATGCCGTTGATGAAGCGGTTGAGCCCTCCGAATTTGGTCACTCCGTATTGGCGTGCCCGGTGCTGCACCACCTTCTCGCCGATGCGGGTGAATCCGGCCTGCTTGGCGATGATGGGGATATAGCGGTGCATCTCTCCATAGACTTCGATATTCTTCACCACCTTGTTCTTGTATGCTTTCAGTCCGCAGTTGAAGTCGTGCAACCTGATGCCGGAGAATTTCCTTGCCGTTGCGTTGAACAGTTTGGTGGGCAGGGTCTTTGAAAGCGGGTCGTAGCGTTTTTTCTTCCAGCCGGACACCATGTCGTAGTCCTCTTTCATCACCATGTCGTAGAGCGCAGGGATTTCGTCCGGACTGTCCTGCATATCGGCGTCCATCGTGATGACCACATCGCCTGCCGCTGCCTGGAAGCCGCAATGCAAGGCGGCGGATTTCCCGTAGTTGCGGCGGAATTTGATGCCGTGGACATGCTTGTTGCGCTCGGCGTTGGCTTGGATGATTTCCCATGAGCGGTCCTTGCTGCCGTCGTCGACAAGGATGATTTCGTAACTGAAGCGGTGTGCATCGACCACTCTCTCTATCCAGGCTATCAGCTCGGGTAGCGATTCTTCTTCATTATATAAAGGTATGACAATTGAAATATCCATGGAATATAGTGTTTAATGTTTGTTCGTTTACATGGCGTCGGGCATCATGCCGTGCGTGGACGACGCCGCAGAATTCCGGCGATGAGCAGGGAGAATATCAGTCCGGTCAGTATCTTGTTGAATACCTCCGTCATCGCAATAAAGGCAGGGGAGACCAGAAGTTCCATCATCTCCTTGATGTTGCCGAGGAATGGGGAACCCTTGTACATCTCGTCCAGCATTGTATGGACCAGGGTGAGGTAGCTGCCGGGCAGTTCCGGGTCGCAGCGGCAGATGATGTAGGCATAGATGCCGTACAGCAGGGAGCCTACGGCGGTGATGTATACACAGCCGCCGAACGCCACCGCATAGCTGATGAATCCGCCCGATTGATCCTCCCTGTATTTGCGGACGCCGATATAGGCTCCGGCGAGGGTGAGCAGCATCATGACGTTGTTCAGCTGCGGATTGAGTATGATGTTCTTGCCCGTTGCATAGAAGATAAGCGAGGCCAGTATCAGGCTTGCGCCTACGAGTGCGCCGAACCGGGCGTTTTTGGCGAAAAATATACGGTTTGTTTTCATCTCTTCTTAATATAAAGGTGCTTTTTTGCGCAGATAGATTTTTTCTCCCTCCGTCAGTTTTGTGTCGGCGGACAGATAGTTGTTGCGGCAGAGGTTTTTAAGGCGCACGCCGTACTGCTGCGATATGCTGTGAAGATTGTCTCCTGCCTTTACACGGTGGAATTCGTATCCTCTTGCTGCTGCCGTTTTCTTGCGTTTGAGATAGACCATCTCTCCGGGGACAAGTTCGGTGTTGTCTTTGTCGTTGATTAGCAGCAGCTTTTTGAGCCGGATGCCATAGTAGTCGGCAATCCGCTGATAGGTGTCGCCCGGGAGCGCCTCGATGCAGGTGATGCCGTTGCGCATCTCCTCGCGATTGCGGTAGTTGGTGGGAGCGGTGGCTTCGGATTGGAGGCTGACGCTTTCTGCAAACTCGTCTACGCTGATGGACGGGTCCGTGAGGTTCGGCTGTCCGCCTCGGGGATTCTTGATGAGGCGGTCGTATTTGTGCAACCCCTCCTCCTCGATGATTTTTATCAGTAAATCCGCATATTTGGGATTCGTGGCATAACCGGCAGCCTTCAGACCTCTGGCCCAGGCTTTGTAGTCGGTGGTCTTCAATTTAAAGAGTCCGGCATAGCGCGGGCGTGACATCAGGAATTCGCTGTGGTCTACCCACGACTGCTCGGGGGTCTCGTATCTACGGAAACACTCCTTCTGGGTGTCGTCGTCCATGGCATAGGTGGCGCCGGTCCAGTCGTGGCATTTGATACCGAAGTGGTTGTTGGCGTTGACTGCCAACTCTGACTTGCCGCATCCCGATTCTAAGATGCCTTGTGCCAGCGTGATGCTCGCCGGAATGCCGGTGCGCTCCATTTCGCTGATGGCGATATGCTTGTATTTGCGGATGAATTCTTTCCTTGAATCTGCCTGCGTTTCGATGGATGCAAGCAGTATGACGCTGAGTATAAGCAATCTTGCAATAAAAATGTAATTTCTCATGTTTTGTTTTTTCTATTTCCTCATCTTCGGTTATCTTAGGGGTGTAAAATTATAAAAAATTAGTGATGGATAAAAGAGAATTGAAAATAGATTATTTTGTCTGCCGTGACGGTCTGCCGTCGGGCTATGAGGAACTGTGCCGCCAAGCCATGGAGGCCTCCCGGACGGCATATAGCGTCTATTCGCATTTTTCCGTCGGTGCGGCGGTGTTGTTGGACAACGGCGAGGTGGTGACCGGCAGCAACCAGGAGAATGCCGCCTATCCAAGCGGACTGTGCGCCGAGCGCACGGCTCTTTTCTATGCCGGAGCTCAATATCCCCATGCCGGAGTGAAGGCTCTGGCGGTGGCTGCCTGTTACAACGGCGAGTTGCGGGAGGAGTGCGTCACCCCCTGTGGGGCATGCCGTCAGGTGATGGCGGAGGCGATTACCCGCTACGGGAAAGATTTTGATGTCATTATGGTGGGGAAGAGGGAATGCATCGTGGTGAAGGCATCGGTTTTGCTGCCGTTCGCATTTGTGTTTAGCGAGAAATTGGCGTGACCGCTTCCCTTTCATCGTTCACGGATGTCCCACCGGGGTTTTGCCGATGTTTTGCTCCCCTTTTGTATTAATCCGTTTCTGGTCCGTTGTTCATCCGAAGCTCACCCGAAAGCATACGGGCAAGCACGGGGTGAGCTTCGGACGAGGTGTGGGATAAGTCGGGAGAGGAAGCAGCGGGAATCAATGGGGAGGCGGAGGAGATGTCGAAGAGATGTTGTGTTAAAAGATACTAAAATACAGGATGTGGTGTTCCGTTTTCTGTTTTTTGTTGTATCTTTGTATACAAGTTGTAGGTGTGTGCAACGTCTGTTGTAACTTTTTTTAAAATTTCTAAGTAACTATGAAGCATCGTGTTATTGTATTGGCTTTTGCCCTCTTTGGGGGAAGTCTGTTGATGGAAGGTTGCTCTTCTGTGTATGTCGGAGAGCCCGAAAATGGTGCTCCGATAGCATTCGGAACAGCTATGACCCGTGCGGCAGTGAATGCCGATAAGGCAGGTATGGAAAATTATCATGTCTGGGGCGGTTTTAACGGGAATAATTTGTTTAATCCGATATCGGTTACTCCGGCAGGTACTTATGCTGGTATCCGCTATTGGACTCCGGGGAAAACACATAATTTTTATGCCCTTCATCCCGCAAGTTTGGGAGGAAATTGTACAAATGGCGGTGTCCTCACTGTAGCCAATTTTGATTCTTCCGTTACCGGAGAGGGTGCGATAGACTTGATGACGGCGCGTGTTACCGGTATCGTATACAATGTCGGAGTAACACCGGCGCCTGTGCCTTTGTCTTTCAGACATGAGTTGGCTCGGGTGAAGTTTGTTTTAAGCACAGAGGCGGACGTAACCATCAACAGCGTCCGGCTGTATGGTATTTCCCGGCAGGGGGATTATACGCTTGGTGTCAATGGCGAAAGTTCCTGGAGTAAATCTCCGAATGTTACGGAGGGCAACACTCCTTTTAAGGGCGATAACATTGAGTTGTTGAAATATGGTCAAACAGACCTGTTCGGCGGTGTGATGCTGCTGATTCCGCAGGGGCTGTCCGACGCAAAGATTGTTGTCAACTGGACTTATAAGGAAACCAACGAAGCAAAGTCATTCTCTGCCTCCTTGGCAAATGCCTGGGAGTCGGGCAAGAGCTATCAGTATTCGGCAAATATTCCACCTGTTGAAGTATTCATTATGCCGGAATGGAAGGTCCGGGAGTGGACAACCGTTACCGGAGACATTACGTTTAATTGATTTCAATAATTACGAGATATGGGCAAGATTTTTAAAATAGCAAGTGTCGCAATCTGTTGTGCGCTCATGGGAGCGTTCAGTGCCTGCTCCGATAATCTGTTGTCGGAGGGACCGGAAGTTTCCGGTGCAGATATGAATAATATGGTGGAGGTGGATATTCCGTTCAGTTTCGGCAAGGGAGTTACCTCGCACATTGTCACCCGTGCCAATGCGGAGAACGGGGAGTATAAGGACTCGCAGCTTACGAGGATGTGGGTGTTTGCCTATGAGAATAGGGGTGGGGATTCGGAAAATGACAAGCTTGTGTTTCACAAGGCTTTCGAAACGCCGCTTGCATCGTTGACGGGGGATGAGAACGGCTGGATGTATGATGATGAAAGCCATACCCGTGGAAAGATGAAACTCAAGTTGCCTACCGGCGACTTGTATATCTACGTGCTTGGTAATTATAACGGTTCGTTTGTAAATTTCTTCCCTAATTTTGATATGACATCAGGTGCAATGTTGAACACACGGAAGGATTTTTTGACATATGTGACTCCCGAGTGGAACGGCAATATGTTTGCGGTGGACGGTTATCTTCCGTTGGTCGGTGTTGTGAACAACGGCCGAAACGGTGCCTGCAAGATTGTGGTTGGTGCGGACGGAAAGGGCAAAATAGAGTCCACGCAAGCGGGTGATGATTCATTCCTGTTCAAACGATTGATGTGTAAGGTCTCCATGAAGTTCAAGGATGGCCCCGGAGTGAAGTTTACACCGAAGAGCTATAGGTTTTTACATTGCGGAAAATATATTGCTCCGATTGAAGGTATGTTGGAGGGACTGAATCCGGAAACAATGGATAATGCCAAGGCGGTAAGTTTCGATGCGCTATCTCCGGATAGTCTGATGGTTTATCTGCCGGAAAATATCCGGGAGTGTACCAATAATCCGACTACTTGGGAGTTTGCTTTTCGGGATGAGGCAGAAAAAGAGAACGGACTGAATAAAGAGGATGGCAATGGTCATTATCTCTTTAAATATGCTCCGCAGGGAGCTACCTATGTGGAGATTTCAGGTGAATTTACAGGGGGCGGTAACACTGCCGACACCAAGTATATCCTGCACTTGGGGGATTTCAGTAAGGCTCTGAACGAATTCAGTCTGAAACGTGACCATCATTATAAGTATACTGTCACCGTAAACGGCGTGAACGATATCATCGTGGAGGTGGAGGGAGAAGATGGTAAGGAGCCCTATGAAAAGAACCCGGCGGTGGAGGGCATTGTATTCAAAGGTGGCATCCGGGTGCAATTAGACTCCCACTACGAGCAGGTGGAGATGCACTTAAAGAAAACAGAGATTAGCCAGGGAATCTATATTTTAGCTAAGACTCCGTTTGGAGACGTCAGTTGCAGATATTTGCCCGAAAGCAAAACAATAGACACCTATCCGGAGGGGGATGGAACCCCTGCAGAAGCCTTGGCAAAATATAAAGAATTGCTTAAGTGGATAGAGTTTAAAAAACAGACGGAGAAAGGTAAGTTGACAATGTACAAAACCGGTACAACGAAGGATGTGTTTGCTGCCTTGGATGAGGTGTATGCTTCCGGGGACGGTTATTACACCTGCTTTGTGGATGAGTACTACTATGCAGAAAATCCCGTAACCAAAGGGACTATTACAATGAGCGATTTTGTCAATGCAAATGATCGTGTATTCGGTCTGGGAAGCGATGTCAGATATAGCCAAGATAGGCAGAGTGTTGTCTCCAATGCCGTGTATGTGCTGCAACAGCATGCCATTGCCTGTTTCTATGACCTGGCTAATGATAATATAGCTAAATATGGGGTGGAGATTATCGACGAGATTGCAGGTCTGAACAATGTCCCCAAGCCGTATGGAACTCCCCGTAAAACATCGGATAATGCTAAGGATGGTAGAGGTAATACAAATACTGAAATAGAAGGTGTGGGAGCTAAGGTCAACTGGGAAAAGAACGGTTTCTTGCTGGATAATACAGAGAAAAATTTGGTGCCGAGTGGAAGTCGTTTAAATGAGGATGTCGCTTATCTGGCTTGTTTGACCCGTAACCGGGACTTTAATGGTAACGGTATAATCGATGCAGATGAGTTGCGCTGGTACACTCCTGCCCGCGACCAGATGTTAGGGTTGTGGATTGGTGAGCCGTCACTGCCGACGAAAGCGGTTTTATGTCCCCTTCCCATACCGGACTTGAGCCATCTAGGTGACTTTAGTAACTATCCGCTATTTACAAGTACGAATGGGGGAAGTCGAGTTGTTTGGGCAGAGGAGGGATGTGCTTTTGGTGCTATTGGTGGAGCAGGGAGAGGTGGTTATGTCCGTATCGTGCGGAATTTGGGGGCAACGCCTTCAGCCAATAGCCATACAACAACGGCACAGCCTTACTATAGCTATGACAAGACGACCCGCATCATTGATGTCTATCTGAATGACAATGCCTTGCGTGCTTTTAGTAGTAGCGAGCTTGCCCCGCATCATGAACGGAGTGTTATCAACCGTCCTCATCGTAAATTTCAGGTGGCTAAAACGCCTTATTATAGTAGCAGCTCAACCCTTAAAACGACCAATGCGCTTCGTGCAAAGACAGATGTTACGACCATTGCCGCCGAGTATTCTGAAGGAACGTCTGACGGTACAGC
>CAKVCR010000104.1 GCA_934725835.1 uncultured Odoribacter sp. | reverse complement strand
GTATTGAAATATCCTTTGCAGCGATAAGATATGGAGATTTGTTCATAAAAATTGATATGACTTTTGAAAGTTAGATATTAAATTAATCGTGATAATTGTTGAAATCTCTATAGGGGTGAGCTCGGTATTGTACCGGGCTCATTCTTTTATATACAGAGATTCATTCTTCATCAATTTGAAGCAATTTTCTATTAAAGGAGTATATGGGCAGTTTCCTTTGATATGCAGTATATGGGCGATTTTGGGCTATATCCAGTCTCTGTTTTCTCCCGCATGTCTCTTGCTCAAGTATATGTCAAAACTATATCAAATATAACACATCTATAAGTTAAAGATAACAATTCATTATCTTTGACTTATAGATGTGTTATATTTGAGGTATAAATGTTCAAAAGAAATGTGAAGGTTGGAAGGAGTATAATACTATGTCTTTTTAGAAATTTGATTCTACATCAATTGAAATGCCCCTTGAAAATCATTTACTCGACTTTCAAGGGGCATTTTTATGACTATACTCTTGTTTATATGTATCAGACAATGATTACTTAATGCCTAATTTTTTCTTCAGAGCTTTAGGAAGTGCATCTTTGTGAATCATGATAGAAGTAGTCTTGTAAGCTACGAAAGGATATGATGCATACAGATATCCTTTGTATTTACCGTAGTCTCCCCAAGAGTTTTTCACGATGAAGTATTTGTTACCAATCTGGTCGACAGCCTTACCTACAACGTGCATTCCGTGGTCGTCTGTAGTCAGCTGGTTGTCGAATTCAATCTGGCGCAATTCCTGTGTGATTTCTTTCTCTTTGCCCGGTTTTTTCAACAATTCTGCATTCTGCTGTGATTTCGGCATTTTCACCCATTTAGCGATTTCTGCGTCGCTCATCTCTTTGAGGTTTACGTCCGGAACAACTGCCAGACCGTCACGAGTGAATCCTACTTCTGATACGTCAGAACCCCATGAGAAGGTGTATCCGTTGTCGATAGCTTTGTCCAATATATCCATCAGTTCGTCCAACGGAAGGTTGTATGACATTTCACCAATCCAGTTGTCCGCTACCTCAAGGGCAAACTGGGTGTAGAATGGATGGTGTGTGAAAGAGGTCAGGCTGATATAGTCGTCCATGTTCAGACCGCAAGCCTCTGTTGCGAAAGTCTGCGGAGTATACTCTTTACCTTTCCAGGTGAATTTCTCAGGTTTCACTCCCAGATATTCGTTCAATACTGCATCGTATCCTCTTTTCCATGCAGTGCTCAGTTTTTTGTTCGGATTGCTGACAATGGCATCAACATAGCCTTTCAATACAGCATCCAACTCTCCGTGTGCGTGTACGTCTTCACCGTAGTTCAATCCTGAATAGAGTTCCAATGGCACGATACCGTGTTCTTTGATTGCCCAGGTAACGTCTGCTGAAGATCCTCCCTGACCGAAGTTCATCTTGCCTTGCATACGCACATATTTGTCTGCTTTCTGGTGGTATGTGTTCCACACTACATACAAAGGTGCCAAGCTCACTGAATCTTTGCCCATACGCATGATTTCTGATTCCAGGAATGAGATGGTTGACCATGACCAGCAGGTACCTGCACGGTCTTGTGATTTAACACTGGTTGTCGGAAGGCGCTTGATGTCTGTGAATTTGTAGCCTTCCTCCTTTGTCTGCTGAGCATTGGCAACTGTTGCAACAGTCAAGAATGCACCAACGGTTAAGGTTGCTAATTTGTTCATGTTCTACTTATTTATTTGATGTTTAAAATTATCCAACGTTTGCATAACGACGCCAAAGATAGATAAATGTCACCGGATATTCATGTCCCATGCGGTTTTTATCTGTCTTTTAAGGAAATATTAACAGATTTGTTTTGCCGGATGAATTGATATTTCCGGTTGCTAATCCAAATGAAGAGGAGTCCGGATATGAGGATGAATACGGAGTCCCAACCCGATGCCGAGGGGGTGGGGTCTATAAACAGGGCATGTGTCTGAAGGGTGGATGAGGGGGAGGTGATGGTGATGGCCGAGAGGATGTTGTTGGCGGCATGGATTCCCAGCGAGAGCTCCAGACCGTTGTCCTGTACGGCGATATAGCCTAACAGCAGCCCCATCAGTATGTATTGCGGCATGGCAAGCAGCATGCCGAAGTCCTTCACCTCCGGATTGGCGCTGTGCATGAGTCCGAAGATAACTCCGGTCAACACGATGGCTGCCCATTTGTTTTTGAATAGGAGGTATGACCATTGCATCAGGTAGCCACGGAACATCAGCTCTTCAAAGGAGGTCTGGAAGGGGAACATCAGCAGGGCTACCGCCAGCATGACGAAAAATTTTGAAGGTTCAAACCGGAATATGAGGTCCGGATTGTCTTCGGTCAGGAATGTCAGGGCAAAGGTGATTATGGAGAGTATGACCCAGATGCCGGCACCGAAGAAGAAACGATTCCAATCTATTTTCGGGCGGGAGGTGACGATGTCCAAGGCTCTTTTGCCATGAATGTATTTGACACAAAAAAAGATAGCAAAGAATCCTACGACAAAGCTCAGAAGCATAAGGGCAAGACCCAGGTTGGTGGAGGTAACGCTGCTGATGTCTCCGGACAGCAGGGCCTGAGGGGCTTCCAGAAAGATATAGCCCACTAACGGCAGCGAGCCGATTTGGGTTGCAATGAAGATTATCAGTAACGACAGCACATACCAGTACCATTGGTTTTTGCCGGTGTAAACTTGTTCTAAGAAATTCATGATGTTTGGACTTTTTGTCTGTTTGTTATTTGTTTTGTTATAGCATTCTGTTCAAAGTGGCTTCGTCTGATACCAACACCTGACGGGCTTTGCTGCCTTCGAAAGGTCCGACGATGCCGGCGGCTTCCAGCTGGTCCATGATGCGTCCGGCACGGTTGTAGCCGATGGAGAAGCGGCGTTGGATGGAGGAGGTGGAGCCTTGTTGGCTGCTTACTACCAGACGGGCTGCTTCGTCAAATAGCGGGTCGCGCTGACCGAGGTCCGCTTCGGATATTCCGCCGCCTTCGTTGTCCGGTATGTATTCCGGTAGCGCAAAGGCACTCGGATAGGATTGCTGGCGTGCGATGAAATGGGTGACGGCATCCACTTCCGGCGTGTCGACAAAGGCACACTGCACACGCACCATTTCGCTGTTTACGGATATCAGCATGTCGCCCCGTCCGATGAGCTGGTTGGCTCCCGGTGCATCGAGGATGGTGCGGGAGTCTATCATGGAGGCTACCTTGAAGGCGATGCGGGCAGGGAAATTGGCTTTGATGATACCCGTGATGACGTTGGTCGAGGGACGCTGTGTGGCAATAATCATGTGGATACCAACGGCTCGCGCCAATTGGGCGATACGGGCTATCGGAGTCTCTACCTCTTTGCCGGCAGTCATGATTAAATCAGCAAATTCATCTACCACAACGACGATGTAGGGCAGATAGCGGTGACCTTTTTCGGGATTCAACTGACGTTTGATGAATTTTTCGTTGTATTCCTTGATATTGCGCACCTGTGCCTCTTTCAGCAGGTCGTAACGGGTGTCCATTTCGATACAGAGCGAGTTGAGTGTGTTCACAACCTTGGTGGTGTCTGTGATGATGGCCTCTTCTGCATCCGGCAGTTTTGCCAGAAAGTGCTTCTCTATGATGGAGTAGATGCTTAATTCCACCTTCTTCGGGTCGACCATGACAAACTTCAGTTGCGACGGGTGCTTTTTGTAGAGCAGGGAGGTGATGATAGCGTTCAATCCCACGGATTTTCCCTGTCCGGTGGCTCCCGCTACCAGCAGGTGGGGCATCTTTGTCAAGTCGAAGGTATAGGTCTCGTTGGAGATGGTGCGTCCCAGAGCGACAGGCAATGCGAATTTGGATTCCTGAAACTTCTTGGATGCAATCAGTCCGCGCATGGAGACAACTTCCGGATTGCGGTTGGGCACCTCAATGCCGATGGTCCCGGCACCCGGTATCGGCGCAATGATGCGGATGCCGAGGGCTGCAAGACTCAAGGCGATGTCATCTTCCAGATTTTTGATTTTTGAAATCTTTACGCCCGGTGCCGGTATGATTTCATAGAGAGTTACGGTCGGACCGATGGTGGCCTTGATTTTGGTAATCTCTATTTTATAGTTGCGCAGTGTCTCTACAATTTTGTTTTTATTGGCTTCCAATTCTTCATTGGTCACTTTAGGATTTCCTGAGGAGTGTTCTTCCAGCAGGTCGAGCGTCGGATATTCGTAGTGGGACAGGTCGAGCGTCGGATCGTAATCTTCCAACGGTATGTTTTGCTCTACCGTTTCCTCCCGGGTCTCGGTATTGACATCCAGCGTCAAGTCTTCATCATTATTAATAATCCTTTCTTCATCCTCATCCTCCGGTTCTTCTTCTTTATCATCGTCGATAGAGGGTGTTATTTCAAATTCTGTCTGCGATTGGAACGTCTCTTCATTTTCTTCCGGCTGCTCCTGTATTTCCGGTTTCTCCTCTTCATAAGGGTCGTCCATTTCGTACTGCTCGGCTTGTTCGTCCTTGGCTGCTTGTTTATGGGTCTGTTCGGCAGCACGTTTTGCTTTTAAGGATGCGAGTGTTCTCTCTCTCTGTTTGCGTACACACTCTTTGATGTAGTTGACGCAGCGATAGAAGGTCCGCTCAAATCCGAAAAAGAGAATGACGGCAAAAGTGAATATCAATAGCAATATAGTGCCGATATGTCCGATTAGTGAGTTGAGCCAGATGCTGACGAAATAGCCGTGACAGCCTCCAGGGAATAGATAACCGGTATCGCAGTCCAGCAGATTGCTGATGGATTCTGAAATGAATCCTAAAAGCAGAGAACCCCACAAAACAATCATCATGCCGATAAATAGTTTGCGCTTGAAATGGCGGATTCTGAATCCTATGATGCGTACACTGCATAACAGTGACAGATAGCATAAAAAGAATGAGGGTAGCCCGAAACAGCGGTTGATAAGCAGGTTTGAAAACCAGGCTCCAATCGGACCGGTGGGGTTGACCGCTACATAATCGGGGTTGTTGATGACTTTGCGCATGGGAGCATCCACGAGGCTTTGGTCTATGCCTCCGGTAAACAGGAAACCGACCATGGATATGAATATATAGCAGGTGAACAATCCCCAAAGGAGTCCCCATATAATGCGGGTACGTTCCTGGTTGATGAATCCACGGAAGGAGAACTCCGTTGATTGTCTGTTAGTTGTATTTGTAGGTTTGCGATTGGATTTTCTCTTCATAGGTCAGGAATTTTCAGCCTACGAAGATAGAAAAAAATATTGACTTGTTGGTGTAACAAGTCAATACTTTGTTTTTATTGGTACAAAAAGCGTTTGATGCTTCGCTTAGGCGTTTTTTCAAACTCATCTTTGTATAATTCGTAAGAAGTGAGCTGACTGTAGGCAGGAAGCTGTAGATTTAACTCTTTCAGGTTGTTGGTGATAGCTTCGTTTAGTTGCTCTTCTGAAAGGTTTTCTGCGTTTATCTGGTCGGCATCCGGATGAATCAGTGCCACCAGTTTGCCACTCCTGTCGACAACAATCGATTCGCTGACGAAAGGCATGTTGTTCAGCTTGTCTTCAATCTCTTCCGGGTAGATGTTTTGTCCGTTGGCACTAAGAATCATGTTTTTGCATCTTCCGCGTATATATAGATATCCGTCTGCATCTATGATTCCCATGTCGCCGGTGTGTAGCCATCCGTCCTTGTCGAGAGCGGCTTTTGTCGCTTCCGGATTTTTGAAGTAGCCTGTCATGAGGCAATCTCCTTTGGCCAAGATTTCACCTACGGTGTTTTGCTGGTCGTTGGAATCGATACGCAGTTCCATGCGAGGCACAGCCTTGCCGCAGGAGCCTTGTTTGAATGTTTCCCAACTGTCGTATGCAAGGATGGGACCGCATTCGGTCATTCCGTATCCCACCGTATAGGGGAAATGGATGGATTTCAAGAAATGTTCCACTTCCTGGTTCAGAGCTGCTCCACCGATAATCAGTTCTTTGAAATTGCCGCCGAAGGCATCTACCACTTTCTGCCGGATGGTGTCGCGGATTTTGTCATTGACAAAAGGAATGCTCATCAGCAGTTTCATGTGTGGCTTTTCGATGGTCGGGAATACTTTCTTTTTGATGATTTTTTCAATAATCAGCGGTACGGCTACAATGATGTTCGGTTTTACCTCTGCAAAGGCATCTGCAATCACTTTGGGTGACGGCATACGGGAGAGGAAGTGAACGTGCATGCCGCTGACAAATTCGTATATGAATTCAAATGCCAGTCCGTACATGTGCGCCATGGGGAGCATGCTCACCAGTTTTTCTCCGGGCGTCACTCCGAATACGCCGATGGCGAATTTCAGGTTTGCCCACAGACTGCGATAGGGCAACATTACGCCCTTGGACGAACTGGTCGTTCCGGAGGTGTAGTTAATCATTGCCAGATCGTCCAGATGGTCGTATTCATAATGTACGTCTTCCGGGCGGAACCGGTCGGGATATTTTTCTCCGAAGAGTGCATTCAGACGAGCCCTCGCTTCGGTCAACTGCTCTTTGCGTGAAAAACGGAGGGAATAGTCCTCTATGCGCAGGATCCCGTCTACATCAGGCATTTCGTCTGCATTCAGATTGTCCCATACCACATCTCCGACAAAGAGCAGGCGCGCTTCCGAGTGGTTGACGATGTGGTGAATATTGTCGGGCTTGAATTCGTTTAGGATGGGGACGACGACAGCTCCATAGGTCAGGGTTGCCAGAAAGGCGATACCCCAAGTGCTTGTGTTGCGACTACATAAGGCGATTTTATCTCCCTTTTGGATGCCGCAATGCTCAAACAACAAGTGCAACTTCTCAATTTTGCGGGCAACATCCTTATAGGAACTGGTGGCTCCCTGAAAATCTGTCAATGCAGGTTTGTTCCAATGGTTGTGAATACTTTCTTCAATATACTTTAAAAAACATTCTTCCATGATATCCTCGTTTAACGGACGGCAAAGATAACCTTTTGGGCGATTATAACAAAATTATAAGTTAAATGTTGTGTGGATATGCGATAAGAACGATTATCTTTGCCTCTAGTTAATTTTAAGGAGAGACGTATGAGGTATAATCGTTTGCTGTTGGTGCTTTTGCTTTTTGCCGGATTTGCTTTTACACTTCCGGGTACCGGAACTTTTCAGGATAGAATTTTTCGACAGTTGGTGACGTGGGTTAAAAAAATTCCGCAGGAGAAGGTGTATCTTCATACGGATCGCGATCATTATGAGGCGGGTGATCGGATATGGTTCCGTGCCTATCTGACAACGGCGGCAGACAACAGACTGTCGGACTTGAGTCGCTTTGTATATGTGGAGTTGCGGGATATGCAAGATAGTCTTTGTGTACGGCAGAAAATTGCAAAGCGGGATTCGGTCTTTGAAGGATATATGCCATTGGACAAGCACCTGAAGCAGGGGGATTATCTGTTGCGAGCCTATTCCTATTGGATGCAGAATGCCGGGGATGAGTATCTTTTCAGAAAAAAAATACGGGTGATGAATCCTCAGGATACGAAAGTAAAGACCTCTGTGGATTTGGAAGACTCTCCTAAAGGTTTGTGTGCCAGAATCCGTTTTCTGAATTCTCGTCAGGAACCCTATGGGAAAGTGAGTGTCAGATATTCATTGAACGGGAAGGACAGGTTTGCCAATACCGATGAAGAAGGAAATATCAGAATAAAGCTGGATTCTGCGGATTTCGGAAAGAAGATGTCGGTAAGCTTTAACAATGAAGACCCCTTCTTTTTTGAACGCAGTGTCATATTACCCGACGGAAGCGGCGATTTTGATGTGGCTTTTATGCCGGAAGGCGGCGATTTGCTGGAAGGATGCAAGCAGCTGGTGGCTTTCAAGGCAATCGGTAAAGACGGTCTGTCGTGTGACGTTTCCGGGAGGCTGGAGGATGATGAGGGGAATCCTGTGACGTATGTGCAGAGCATACATAAAGGTATGGGTGGTTTTGAGATGATAGCAGAACCCGGAAAAAAGTATTATGCTCAATTGCGTTGTGAAAATGGAAAGGAAAAACGTTTCCAGTTGCCGGAAGTAAAGAAGGAGGCTGTGGCGCTGAAAATCGTGGTGAGCGATCAGTTTACCCACTATTGGGTGCAGACAACTCCGGGTATGGAATGGCAGGACTCTCTTTATCTGGTTGTCCATTCGAGAGGGGTGCCGTTGCATTGCCAGCCGGTGAAGCCCGGCGATGGAGGGAAAATAAACAATCTGAGTATTCCGGAAGGTATATTGCATTTTATGTTGGTGAATGAAGCCGGTGATATATTCAGTCGCCGTTTGTGTTTTATCAAGCATTTGCAGCGTCCGGAGATGAAAGTGGCAACCAGTCGGAGCAGTTATCTTGTCCGTGATTCTGCTTTTTTGGATATCTGTGTTGAAGATGAATACCTGACAGATTTATCCGGTTCGTTTTCTGTGGCAATTACCGACGATGGTCAAGTGGCTCAGGATTCGTTGCAGGACAATATTTTATCATATCTGTTGCTGACTTCCGAATTGAAGGGGTATGTAGAAGAGCCTGCATCTTATTTTGTCAATAATCGGGTGACGTCCAGACGCCGTTTGGATTTGTTGATGCTGACGCAGGGATGGACGCGCTTTGATGTTTCGGATGTATTGAAAGAGAAGTACGACCATTTGAAATATTACGTTGAACGTGGTCAGACTGTTGCAGGAAAGGTGAAGAATTTCTGGGGAAAGGATGCGGAAGATGCGAAGTTGATATTGTTGGGGACCAATGGTACTTTCGGAATTGTAAATACTGACTCGACAGGTCATTTCCTGATAGATGGGATTGCATTCCCGGACAGCACGAAATTTGTGATACAGGGACGGAACAAGCG
>CAKVCR010000103.1 GCA_934725835.1 uncultured Odoribacter sp. | reverse complement strand
CCTCCTGATTTCTGATCCTTTTTCTCCAATTACAGAGCTCCCTATCGGCTGCCCCGCTCCCTGGGCAGCCGACTTGTTTTTATGGGGCAGGCTACTGGCCTGTTGGATTTAGATGGGGTCGAATTTTGTTATGTGTGTCTATTATAACTTTTTAGACTAAAATAGTGCTATTAAATTTTGATAACAGGGTGTTTTCGTGATATTACGTCTATTCCTTTTACTTGTCTTTCATCGTGATTGTGGTCAGGGTTGTGGTCAATGCCCTGATTTCAATCACGTTTTTATTTTCCAGATTCCTTTTTTCGTAGAACCAATTCGCTCAATTACTTGTTTTCCTTGCAAACCCTTAAGTGCTCTTGAAACAGAGGATTTCGAAATACCTAAGCGGGCAACCATATCCCGAATTGTAGTTGTTGCATCCTGATGAATGGCATCTAAAACAAGCCTTTCATGCTCGGTTAATTCTACAATTTCAGTGTCATTTCTGTATCCATTTCTGTACTCATTTCTATCTTCATATGGAACCAGAAAATCGGGATGAATCGGAATCGTTGTCAGAAAGTAGGTCCGGTCATCGTCTGTTTCAAATACCGGCATTGGGGAACCATTGGCTTTCAGTGCCCGGATGATTTTCTGGAATCCCGTGTTGCGGCCTTCTGTCAGGTGTAGTTCTTTCAAAAACTCACCGATTCGGCGGTTCCGGTAGCGGCGGCTGACGGCACGGTAGTTTTTGAGGCCTTCCATGCTGATGGAACGGTCTGCGCCGGGGTGGCTGAGGATTTCGATTCTATCAGGGAGTACCCGGACTTCAATTGGCTCCCGAATGTCATAGCCCTTGTGATATACCGCATTGGAAAGGGATTCTTCGATGGCTGCATACGGGTAGTTGAAATACCGATTTGCTTCGGCTTTATCAGGAAGTTTGTGTATCCGCTCGGTAATGATGCTGTTGCGGATATATTGCAGTGCCTCCCGCAGCTGCTGGTGCAGCGGGCCTGTAAATGTTTTCTCAATGATCTGATCTCCACCCAAGTCGTCCGGGAACTGGACGACGTCGATTTGCGCATAGGGGAAGAATTTTTCCGGCTCCATGTTAAAGAACATTAATCCCACGTTCTTGGGCTTTACATATTCCGGCAAACTGCTAACTAGATTCATGCTTCGGCACAAATCAGCAAAATCCATTCGACCAGATTCTGTATATAAGTCGCTACCGACTTCGCGTAGATATTGCTGAATCAGGGTGATATTCAGATCATTCAGTTCGCCCTGATGATTTACCCGATCATCAAAAGGAACATTGTTGGCCAGGCTGTACAAATCTCGCAATTCCTCCTCAGAGGGCTGAATGGTACTGGCCATCTTGCGAATCCAGCACACTTTTTCTTTACAGTCCTTTGCCATATTTCTGGGAGAAGAATATGGCCGATTGCTGCCACCAGGAACCCAAACTACAATAAATTTCTTGCTTTTGTAATCCGAAACCTCCACAATAGGCATATACTCCGGCTGGATACGCTTGCATTTATTCAGCATATCTTTTAAGTATCCATCTACTTTATCCGGGTTCACTCCCGGCAGACTGTCCGGTTGCCCATGTGCATCACGAACACCGATCACCAGATAGCCGCCGCCCCAGTTGTCCATGTCGTTGGCAAAGGCGCAGATGGTTTTCAGGGAGGCTTCCGCATCCCAGGTTTCCTTAAATTCAATTCTGGCCCATTCGACCACATCACCGGATAACAATGTTTTGATGTTTGTTGGGATTCCCATGCTTTCACCTCCTGATGTGTGTTTGAAGTTGAGTTTTATGGATGTGTGTATTGGAAATCACAGGCGACAATGAATTTCTCTCTGCAACGCAATTGGAATGGTTACCGATTTCTTTCTGCATCATCACGAGTAATCTTGTAATAGGAAAGGACCTCCCTAATATCTTCATCATCACAAGCAATGTCTTCATCTTTGAATTTGTTCAGAGCAATAATACCTTTTGCAATTTCCAACTTCTCAGATGGCAGTGCAGTGAACTTCGCCCACCATTCATTAGCAAGGTTGCAATCATCAGCAGAATGCTGGGTATATCTTTCTGCTAATCTTTTGCGTAAGTTTTCATCGTACATCCGGCGGTAAATAATAAAGGTTTCAGGCATCCAAAGAATTTTTCTGAATTCTTCAATATCACATCCAAACGCTTCTTCGAAGAAGTCAACACCTTTGCCAATCTTACCTTTTGTGGAATTAAGAACTGCCTGAACTGCACGAATGAACTTTCTATTCCAGTGTTTCCCAATATAATCCCGATTCATGAAAAAAGCTTTATCGTTAATTGGGTGATACTTCATCGGGAAGGAATATATGGTTGCCCCTAACTCCTCACAAAGGTCAACATTCATTCTTAATCTCAGGTATAGTTCTTCTGGTTCATCCTCAAAGTTATACAGAAGGTAATTTGAAAGGTTTTTGATTCCGCTTTTAACCGCTGTTCTAATAGACCGCTCATAAATATCATGCAGCTTCCAATGGTCAAAAGCAATACGTAGTGGGAATATGTTAACCTCCGCTAACTTATCCATATTGGCAGAATTAATAAGTCTGGAATCAATACCTTGGTTGAAGTCCACAATACGCTTCCGCCTTGTAGGCTTATGCGTTTTCTCATAGAGGGGTCTAAAGTAATCCTCTAGTTCAAGAATTTTCTCTTTTGTTGCAGTATAATAATAGAGGCATTTGGCTTTTTCCAGCTCGCAGTAAAGCTCTGTTTTCTCGCCATCGTCTTTCAGCTTATTAACTGTTTCTAAAAACAATTTAACTGCTTTTCTAATATATGCCCGATCATTATACGAATCTTTCAGATTCTTAATGGTCACTTCAAATTCATCAGGTGGGGTGTAACTAGCCCCTTTACCAAAACCGCATTCTTTAATTTCATCAATAATCTGGGCATAGCAAGATGAAGCCAAAACATTGTTATCCAGCAACAGCAAATCCCGCTGTGCGCCAAACCGCTCGTTGGTCTGATCTATCTGTTCCTTTAAGCTAATATAATCACAGTATGTGGGTTCCAGTTTTGGAACAGCACAGAAAGCGCAGCGGTTAATACAGCCTCTTGTCATATACGCAAAATAGGCATTATTAGCAGGGTATGTGTAATCAATTTCTTCCAATATGGAGTAGTCAAGTGGCAGTTCATCGATAATAATATCATTATCATCAATGTCTCCGGGATGATTCAGCAATCCTACGAACGGGTGAATGCCCGTTGCCTCGTATACTTCTTCAGTGACAAGAGAGGACATAATGCCACCAACCATAACGTCTGTTTCATTCTTGCACAGTTTCTTCGCAAAATTAATGGTGTTGATGGTAATATCCCAATAGAAAGTAAATAGCGTGGTGATACCGACCTTATCAAATCTGGGGTTTGTAAAATATTCCTTATCTTTGTATTTTTTACGATACTCTTTGAGGGCTTCCAATACGTCAGAATTCGCAAAAGCAGGTTCTTCATCAAGTAGCGCATACTTTCCCAGTCGAATGAAGTCAAAGATTGCAGGATAGAGAGCTTTCCAGTATGTATCGGGAAAACAAATCTCCAAATAGTTCATCAAATCTTCACAGATTAATTCTACTGCCAAACGTCTCAAATCGCCCTTAAAAAAGCGAACATCATCACCTTGCATACGGTAATACGTTGCAAGTTTCATGAGGCCCATTGGAGGATACTTGTTGCTATAATTTGGCTCAACAAGTAACACTTTTCTATTCATAATCGAATTATCTCATTTCTTCTTTGATTTTCTCTATGATCGTTTCCGCAACATCTTTAGGAGCGTTGCTAGTAATAATGGTCAGAATTTTTGTAACGAGTTTTCGCTCACTACGGGACAACTTGGACATACCTGTGGTAACATATTTTTTGCCATTATCTTCCTGCTCGGCATTAGGAATAGTTGTTGAAGAGGCTTTCTCTGTAAGTTGCTCAGCATTAAACTTCTTATCAATATTTCTATAAACGCTGGCAAGAGGAACTTTCTCGTCCTCGCTAGCCTTTTCATCAGCCTGAGCAATGTTTAGATACTTCTGAATAGTTTTTCTGGCTTTTTCAGCCTCGTCCTTGGACTTATCAATTTCAAATTGCAGTTTTTTCTTCTCTTCGGAATCTACAAAGCCGTGGTTTTCACTTTTCTTCTTATATTCCTGAACTTTTCCTAAATATTCCTCCTGCCGCTTAAATGCATTCTTGATATTATTAGCGGTGTAGTAAATTGTATGAAGTTCAGAAGAAAAATAAGCAGACAGCAAATCTTCGAAAACAACACGGGATTCATTCTCATTGAAGTAATCTCTTTGCGAGTTGGGAATCAGTCCATCATCTACGGCAAATACCTCGCCGACAAAGTAATAATTTCCTCGTGACTCTTTGAAAAGCTCCTGCAGTGCATCATCCCCGCCAATCTGAATATTGGCAGAGCGCAAACGAATACCTCTCATTTGATTCACCTTTGGAATTTGCTTTTCAAATCGAGAAAGTCCAATCCACATCCATGCAATTAAGTTCCCCCTTTTATCGGTGAAATCGTGCAGGTAAATGCTAGAAATCTCATCATAGGTTTTTGTTTTTGAGCCACTTACATCTTTCAAACGGGTAGTATATTCTTTGAATATCTCCGCTCCATTGACTCGAATGCTATATTCATCAATGTGATAGTCCAACTTTTTGGCGTGAGCATATATCTTTTCGCTAAAAATAAAATTTGCACTGTATGGAACAGGTGCAACAAAACTCAAATATTCACGAATCAAGGATTTATTCAGCAAATCCGTGTTTTCTGGGTTAATATTAAACAGCTCAACCTCAAAATAATGCTCGTCAGCCTGTTCCGGTTCTTCTTCAAAAGAGACAATGGTATCCCAGATTTCATCCAAGGTATACTTCACGTTCTCGTAGAGCATTTTCCGCATCAATTGTGCATCACAAATCATAGAGGATTTTACTTTCTCCCCCTTATAACTTGTGGTGAATTTCAACGTTTTGCAATATGCCAATCCGCAAAGTCTGCCAATACCACGGAAGCCTTTATTCTTTCCAATCTCCTTATTACTGTTTGCAATATCGCCCAAGTCAGCAGCAAAAAGTTCGTGCTTTACACCTGTTGCATTATCCCTGATACTGATATATCTTTTCTTGTCATCAATAAAAATGTCAACGCAACCCTCGTCTGGCACTAATATTCCCATCTTCATTGCCAGATCAATCTGGTCGCAAGCATTCTGAATGTATTCGCGGTAAATAACCTTGGAATCAGAATACATACCAGTTGTTAAATTGTCTAGTATGTTTTTACCAACAGTAGCCATACAGTCTCCTCATTTGCATTGCTTATAAATAGGTTTCGGGAACTTAATGCTCAATAGCGATCTAAAAATAGGGTTCTGAATAATGTATTCGCCCTGTTTCAGTCTAGTCATCATAGTCTTGTAAACAGGAGGAACGCTCTTATAATCGCCCTTCGTAACTTCAATGGAATTGGTTCTGCCATAAGCATGAGTCGAGCAGTTACCTGTCACTCGCTCATGAATGGCACTCCTGAACTGTTCTGCCGCAAACAAAACCACGCCCAAAGAACGTCCTCTCTCTGCGACATCAAGAACCTGTCTCAGAATAGGGGAATTTTTCGGAGTTTCTTTTGACGCATATTTATTAAGCTCATCAATGAAAATGACAATCCTTGACGGCGGATTAACTCCTACTTCTCCACTGAATTGCCCTAACTGCAGGTCATAAATTGCACGAATAGCATCACCAAAAACATATGCCTGCTTGTCCTCTGACAGCTTTGCTATATCAATAACGTGGACTTCGTTTTTCTTAATATAGCGCAGGGCATCACCCAGTCGGGTTTCATTGTTCTGTTCGCAAATATCACGAGCAAAAATAGGATTTTCATTAATGCTCTTATTAACAATGCGGTAGAACTTTCTCCAGCTCGCAACGGGAATCTCTTTATCTTTTCCAGAACTTTCAGTGGAGCATTTGTCCTTTACTTCCTGTAAGAAACCTTGCCAATCATTAATTCTGCCAAAATTCCCCTGTCCTGACATAATATAGCTAATGATTGCATCCATTGTTTGGGTGGAATCATCAATGTTAGCAAACATCAAATCCAGGTTGTTCTTGTCATATTGGTAAATGTACTTGTATCTTTTCGCTCTCTTGTGCTTAATATTATCTTCAACAACCTCAGAGGGGAGATATGTATTCCGATTATTTGTGTTGGGGAAGGAATAAGGGTAATAATAATGAACATTTTTAAAGGGTTCAGGAGTTAAGCCCAAAGCCTTATATATTGCATATGTATCCTTCTTTGTTTGTCCGGGATTAGTTTCATCTATAAAATCATTGAGTTGATCAATGGAAAGTAAATCTTTACCTTTAACGTTAAACAGAACAAATGCCACGCTGTCGTCATCTTCATCGTTTTGCTTTTCCATGTATTTTTCTTGGATGGCCTTTAATAAGAACATTGCATAAGAGGTCTTAGATGCCAGACCAGAAATACCAGAAATATTGAGATGAGCACCTTCAGGACCAATAATAAATTTGGCATTCAGGTTCACCGGCAATGTAACCTTTTCGCCGCCTGCTGTGCCATCATACATTTCAAGATAGCCACAGGGGAGCGGATTCGGAATATCATTCAGCCCCAAAGCATAAGTGATTTCATCTTTGGTAGCCAGCATAACTTTTGCGTTACTTTGAAGCGGAATATAGATGTTTTTATCATTACACACGACCTTAGCCTGGACATAATTCATACCCACACGAAGGGTGTTTTCTTCTGCGTTAACATCACCAAAGTCACTTGAAATAAAACTCGTCAAAAAACTTGCAGCGTCAGTGATATGGGAGATATCCTCGATAACACCGTATGAAAAAGAGCCGTTGACGTGCTGTACTTTAACAATATCAAAGGGATGAAGAATCAGGTCAGGGTCAGTCCAGAATGTAAAATCGTCAATGGTGGTAGGGTGCTTTTCGGTAGCAACCACCCGTCCAATTAATTCGTTAGCCATTATTTTTCCCCCTAAAACAGTTGCAGAAACATATCTGTACTAATATATTTGCTTTTTACAAAGGATTCAGTCAAAAACACGGGATAGAGGTGATTGGCCCACCTACGATCAGCACCATAGCATGTTGGGTTCCTTTCGTTAAGAATATTTGCAGAAATCAAATCGACAGTGTCAGTATTAATACCACCTTGTTCAATTTCTTCATCAGTCAGAATCTTTTCAACCTTCACAACACCATCAAACGGAGTTAATGTACGTTTTTTATCCCGTAGACGAATGTACCATACACCAAATTGAACATCTCCCAGGAACTCGGTATTCGTATACCTTGCAACCGGCGTCCTGTGGTAAACAGGTAAATCCGCAATGTAGTTGGAGTTTGGCTTTCCTGTATGATCTTTGCAACTTTCGGGGTTAAACGATTTTGATACGCCAATAACCCAGCTGTAGTTGTGCCGTATTTTTTGAAACTTTCGCAAGTCTTCACGGCCTGTTTTCATCTCTTTCTTGTATTCAAGCGACCCATCTTTCAGTAAGTAACTCTTTTGCCCCAGCCTTTTTTCTCTAACCAATTCTGCAACCATACGTTTTTCGTAATCAATCATACAGTCTTGAATTACTCCTACTGCCACGCTATCAAGTTTTGTATCAGCGGCCTTTGTTTTTGCTGTGTCGTAAGGAAGAACCGCAGAAAATGAAAGCCCCAATCGCTTCAACTCTGAACTCTCATTAATTTTTTGAAGTTTAGAGGCAAAAAAAGCAGTGTCGTTGTGTCCATCAGCGTTTGCATTCTTTGGAAGGGCAATGACAAGTTCACGGTAAAATCTTTCGACTTTCATTCTCTTGTTTTCCCGCCTACAGCAGCCAACACCTATTTGGCCCGCAACAACAGGATATATCCGCTTATTATACGCAATATCATCAACTTTGAAAACATGGCGGGAGCCATCTAGAAAGTACTTGATAATTGGTTCTTGCCCTGCAATCTTGTCAGCATAGTCTTTCAAGGAAATATATTTGGTGGGATTGTCTGTTTCACCTGAATCCAGCCATTTGACCACCTCATCAGGCTTATCGTCATAGTCAATGCTGGGTAAACCGATAGAATCATAGCTGTATTTATATGTATGATAAGACTTGCCTTTTGTCTCCTTTTCGATAATCGACATAATCTTGGGCATAAACTCCACTCTCCCTTAATCTGCTATGCAAGCATTTCTTTTGATGCTTTTGTCTGGAATCTCTTAAGCCGATAACTTTTTGCGGAAACAGCTTTTTTCGTTCATTCTTTTGATTATCTTATCATATTTGACCTTTAAAAGCTAGGCCTTGCAAAAATAAAAGATTCGTCGCAGAAATTAGAATGGCATGCCATCAATACATTTGCGAAGAAAGATGGGCGGGCTTATAATATGCGTACCATCTAAAACCAAATTGGAGGGACACATATGGAAATCACCTATACGCTCGTTGGGGACTATTGTCTCCCAAATCTGGCTGCACCGGAAAGCCCCAAGGTAGGCCGTTGGGGAATGCCATTGCACAAAAATATAACCGTCACCTGTTCTCCCAACGAGCTTCCATTAATTTTAAATGCATCTGATGTTGCCGCGTCCTTGGTATTTCCAGAGCGAAAGCCTGCCAGTAAATATCCCCTGTTGTGGTCACGGTTGTGGTCAAACGGAATCCACCGCTGAAACATCTAACTTTTCAGAGGAGAAAAGCACGCATTCTCCCCAAAAGCAAAAGAAACTCCGCACCAAAATTGGTACGGAGTTGGTGGGGGACAGTCGTTTACATCCGAACAAAACACATATTCAATTTCGTCCAGGGTCACGGT
>CAKVCR010000102.1 GCA_934725835.1 uncultured Odoribacter sp. | reverse complement strand
CCAGTGCATCGCTATTGCCGTCATTATCATAATCAAACAAGTTTATCACTAAATTAGGATAATATAAGAGAAGCGTATCATCATCTTTTAATTTTATTAAATATTCCTTAAGAGGGATAAAATACTGAAAATTCGCCTCCAATTCGTTATTATCCTCATTTAATTCCGTAGAACTTGCATTAACAGCATCTTCATCGGCAGTAGCTTCCGTAGTTTCGTTAAAAACCGTCTCGGCAACAAAGCTGTCTGTAGTTCTGCTCTCATTTTCCAAGTTATTATCTGAAAAATTGCTGTGGAAACAGCTTGTTAGAAATAACAATGCATTAAAAAAGATTATTAAAGCTTTTAATTTTTTTTTTCAATTACACCACACACCTTTGATAAGGTATCAGAAGCATTATTCAAATGCTTCTGATTAGCCATTTGTTATCAGTATACTATAATTGGCAAATTCTAAAAATTCCTATTAGCAAAAAAATCTTTTACTATTTTATAGCAATAAAGGAACTCATCCGACATAGTTTCCTCTCCTCCTAAATGTTTATTATATATATCAGCTACTTCATTATAACTATTTCCATAATACAACAAAGCATAATATAGTTGTTCATTTTTTTCAACCTTTCTTGAAGCATTTTCTAGATTGTTTTGTAATGAAACAACGCCACACACTAAATTACCAAAATGACAATCACGCGAACAACATGTAGCATAATATTCACCGGTTCCCTTAGATGAATAATATGTGTATTCACTTTTTTTATCTAATCTCATAGCATAATCCGACCATGACTTTACTACAAGATCACCATTAAAAATAGCACTTGCTACATTACGTTGAGCCAAAACATTGCAGGCCATATACCCAGTGCCTTTTTTTTCGCTATCGTCAGAACCAACGCCTTTCCATGTTGTAGGATATGTACCTAATTGTGTTTCGTGCATACTAATCATAATCATTTGTAAAAAATCAATACCATTAGATTTACACATCTGATACAAGAAACCTAACTCATCTTGTGAAATCAAACCTTTGGTTACAGTTGATACCTTAACCGCCCCTCCTCCAGCAGTCCAATAAGTAGTGTACTCTAAACCATCTAAACAAGATTTATCGCTAAACATTATCTTCAACAATGTTTCGTTGCTGTCATCAACTTTAACAAATGAATTATGAACATAACCATACGCACCGTTATAGTAAATTCTTACCCAACTGTCGTTATCTGTTATTGTAACATATTTGACCTCATAGTCGGTGCCATTTTTATTATCAATTACTTCCAACGTTGTTGAAGTCAAATCAGGTAAGGCCTTTAAAGGAATTGACAAACCACTAAGTTTAATTATATCGGACTTATCAAGATTAAATGTTACAAAGGCGTTGTTATAATTATCCTTAATATCGTTATTATTCTCGCAATATTTTAAAGTGTTTTTGTCATACTTGTCAATAATACCATCGTTATCACTATCCGCATCACAAGGATTAGAATTAATTGGAAGAATACGCCAATCATCTTTATCTATAACGCCTGCAGCAGTAGCATATCTCATCAACTTATATGGAACATTCTCCGTATAAGCCTTCCAATTATCCGAGCCCAAAATTTGTGCAATTGTCGGTAAATTATTGGTTTTAATTATATACTTTCCATTTCTCTTTTCAAGTCTTTGACTATTTATCTCTGCATATTTAGCTACTAATTCAATATTAACTTCATCCCAATCTGACAATCCATCTTCATCAGAATCAATTAAACTGCCTTCGCATAGTCTCGCCTTGAGGTTAATATCTCCAACTAAACCAGTAGACAAAATAACCTTAAATTCCGTACCATTTCCGTAGCCGCATATCTCAATAACATTTTTCTTAATAGTATCAGCTTTTGTTGTTTTACGATCATTGTTATTCACAGCGGCATTCAATGTCATAACCTGAACCTCTGAAGTACTATCGGAATAGAAAATGCCCTTTGAAGCATCAACAAGTTTACGCACATAAGAATTTTCCTTAGCTGTTCCATTCGGACAGATAACACTGACATTTATTCGGTAAGCCTGTTCGTCATTTTCATCAGTATATGCGCTCTCCTCAACAGTCCGAATAAGCTGCTTGGAATCATTTACACTGCCGACAATATTATCATCATTTGCTATGTGATACATTGTTATGATATTTTTATCGAGTTCTTCAGCCTTGCAGCTTCTGTCGCAAAGATTGATCATATAATTTGAAGCGTGAACAAGATCGTATGCAACCGACTTTTTGGGCATCGACATACCATCAATAGCCGCTTTAGCTTCTTCATAACTTGTGAAATAATTATTGCCGTCTTTATCCATAAGCAAATTATCCTTCGCTCTGAAACTCATTCCCATTTCCTGATAGTACACGTATACCTTAACATCGGTATATCTGTCAAAAGCGTCCTCGGCAATAGCTTTCATATCAGATTTTACGCTGTCAAAGCTGCTCTCATCGGAAATATATCTTGTATCAAGACAGAAAGCGATATTTGCGGATTTAACTTCATCATCTTCTTCATAATAATTGCCCGGCTCAAGGTTTTCAAGATAATTTATCCACATTTCCATGTCCATAAGGCAGTATGTACCAAGCTCGTCAACATGGGTATAGACTGTCTTTGTTTCTTCGTCATAAAAAGTTTCGATAGACAGCAGGATATTGTTGTCCTCAAAATACTTGAACACCTGAAGTCTCTTTATTCCATTGAATTCGGGTTCGTCAGCGTATACGCCAAGCTTGTTGTCAACCGCAGAATCATCAAGCTTAAACTTAATAACCACATCGGTAACAGAAAGTCCATCACTGTAAGAAAGCTCAGGAACAACGCCGAGTACAGCATCATTCTGGAGAATTGAATATGAGTCACCGCTTTCGCCTGCGGACAGGTTGTTTTCAGCTACACCTGCCGCTGTAATTTCAACAGAAACGGTGTATGGGTTATCTTCAATAGTGTTTATGTAATCAGGGGCAGAGCTGTCCTCGCCGACTGTCTGCTTTGTTGTGTATTCATTATCGGGATAGCCGTTTGTTGCAGGATTATTAGGGTCAAGACCAAGCTCAATTTCATCTCCATCGGATACTTTATCTCCGTCTGTATCATATTTCAGAGGATCTGTATTGTGGATTTTAACTTCATCATAGTCGGAAAGCCCGTCATAATCGGTGTCCTTGCTGAACGGATCTGTTCCAAGCTCGTATTCCTCAAGGTTTGTCAGACGATCCTCGTCAAAATCCTCATCAGCGTCAGATATCCCATTGTCGTCGCTGTCAGCTTTTTTAGGGTCTGTTCCGAGAGTAAAGTATTCATAACCATCAGGCAGACCGTCACCGTCAGTATCCGCATTGTACCTATCCGTGCCGATCTCTTTTTCTAGATAATCGGGTAGACCGTCTTCATCACTGTCAATTTCAGGATCAATTTCAAAAATGGATTCTGTTTCACTTCCCTTCTATTTAGGAATATTAGTAATATGTGGACTGGCAATATCTATAATCTCCCAATCTTCCGAAGGATCATCTTTAATCAAATAAAAGTATTGTTCTGTATATCCATCATCAATGAATGTCTTTGAGTGATCATACTCTGTGTAGTATATCGTTTTTATGGCTATCAAGTCATCCAATACCTCATTAGACCACCTTCTTTTTTTAGCTAATTCACTTTCTTTGTAAGTATTGATAATTCTTTCAGATTCGTTTGGGTCGATCTCTATGCTAATAATTTCAAAATCAAGAGTATATTCCTTACTGGCAATATTATTTAATTCAGACTTTACTACACTTATTGCGTTAGAATTACTTATTTGACCTTTAGGAAAAAGTATTCCAAATTTGCATAATAACACACATACAACTATCACAGCTATAACTATTAAAAAAATGTTTTTAAATAACTTTTTTAGGTTATATCTGAATTTATACATATAAATCACCTTATTAACCACCAAAAATATTCTTTATACTATAAAATAATTATACTGCATTTCTTGACATTATGCGAAATGATGTAGTGAACTATGAACTATTATGCAGTGAATTAAAATTTTTTAGAAAATGTACTATAAAACAAATTTTGAAATTGACATAAAGTAATATTCTCGGTGATAAAGCCTATGGTACAGAAAGAACCAAGAACTTACATTACTGAACAAAATACACCATTCCACCAAGAGAAAATAACCCTGACTCCGTGGTATTATGATTATTGGCCGTACAGCCCCTTTGACGGGTACCATCTATCAGTTGTGCGATCATACAATGAATGCCTTAACCTGTTTATGATCGGATAAGCTTACAATGATGATACATCTATCCAATTTTGCTTTTATATTACCCTATCAATGATTTCTTAATTCGTCAATACTTTTAACACAACCTGCGAGTTTTAGGCACGAAAATAAAAAGGTGCAGCAACTGCACCTTCTTAACAAGTAACAAAATATGAACTTCATTTGCAAATACAACTTCAAAACATACCCAAATATATTCACTATCTTATCAGCAATACATCATAAAACATGAACATAACTGTCCATTTCTAATAATTAATACATATTCCAATTCGGTTCATATCCATAATCCTCAATCAGTTCTGTTCCTGTAAGTTGAATTGAATCATTAATATAAGTAAAATAGTAGCGCATTTTTTTAGCAGGAGTGAGATAAACATAATCCGCAAAATAGACCATATCAATATAGCTGTCAGTTTGCTCGGTTATTACAGCATAAACTGTCGTCATGTCCCATACTTTCCATAATCGGTCACCACCCAATCCTATAAAATTATCGTCCCACGAATAATCGGTTATTCCCAAATATTTGGAAATAACAGTATTTACATCCTCTTTACTGTAATAAATATCTCCATACTCATTGGTTATTTGTGGCATAACTTCTTCATCCGCAATGCGAACAAATGCCCTAACTCCATCTACAAAAGCTGCACCATTCATGGTAAAACAATATTTGCGTATGTCGCTTACTGTTTCAAAGCAGTTAAAAGAAAAAGTAAAATAATACGACAAATCTGCATATTTAATTTGACCTATATGGTAAATATTATCTATACTTATATGTTCAGGCAAAAAGTAAACACAATTAACAGTATAATCTTGCCACCGTTCAACATATAACATACCGATATTCCATCTACTTGAGCCATTATCAAATCTATTATCGTTACTGTCGTTAATTTCTAATTCCACAAAATAGTTATAATAGCAATCAACACTATTTAATAATGAAAGACTTCTATCTAAAATTTTATATGATTTTATTCCACTTTTCGACAAAAAGCCATTACTTCCTTCTATATAAGGAGTGTACCTTGAAAATGTATCTATATCCCCGGTTATCATTGCATTAAGCATACCATTAATTTCATAATCAATCACATCTTGGTGATTATTGTTATCAGAAATTGTTTCATTTTCACTACAATATGTTGGTGTAAATATAGTTGCTGATTCTGTTTGTGTATTAGTGGGTTTATTATTTATAGATGCACTTGAATTATCTAAATATTCAGAACTTATTTGCTGTGTACAAGAAGACAACAGCAATATAAATGAAATTAAAAATGCTTTTATAATTTTTATTTTCAATATCTTCATCTCCTCTTAAGGGACAGTATCGAGTTAACAGTAACCTTAGTAGCTGTAAGTGCTGCGGATGCTGCCGCCTTGCAAGCCTTTTTCAAAATTTTTTTCATTTTATAATCCTCCGTTTCTATAAATTTTGGGGTAGTGTAAGTTTATCACATAATTTGACATTGCACGTAATAATGCAGTGAATTATAGACTCTTTTGCAGTAAACTAAGATTTTTTATCATAACAATAATATATTTAACCATAAAAAATGCAGTCATCGCAAAAGATAACTGCATCTTTTATTATCCGATTTTTATGGCTAAAAAATTAATTTCACTGACTGTCATTCAGATAAAGTATAACTTTTGCCGTAAATTCAGTTTGATTGTGCTCAAGCCGCAAAACGCCATTGTATTTTTCCAATGCGGTGCGTACATTTTTTATGCCGTATCCATGCGAATCCTTTTCCTTTTTTGTACTTACAATCGTTCCGTTTCTATACTCAACACAACCGTCATAAGTGTTTGAAATAACAATAAAAAGTCTATTTTTACTGAATTGAAGGCTTATTGAAACTTTTTTGCCGAACTCGCATTTTTCTACGGCAGTTATTGCATTATCTATCAGATTTCCGAAAAGAGTGACCTCATCGGCAACATCAATATTTATTTGCTCAGGAATAACTGCATCGACAGATACGTCAATACCAAGACTTTCTTTGTTGCGAAATTTGTAATTTATTATGCTGTCAATAACAATATTTCCTGTATCGCATATTATTGTCTGACCGGAAGATTTTTCTGCAAGTTCAAAAATGTAATCTTTTGCCTTTGAATACTCACCTCCGTCTATCAATTCATGCAGAGCAAAAAAGTGATTTTTCATATCATGCTGCAGCCCTGCAATTTCTTTCGATGTCGTGTGCATAATTTCACACTGATTATAGTAAAGCTCACGTTCCTGATTAATAAGCTCAGTTTTTATACGCTGCTCATAAGAAAGCGAAAGCGCATCATACAGATAAAAAACTATAACATTTATTGCAAATATAAAAATAATGGAAATTATTGCCGTACTCTGCTTAACCTGACCTGTTTTGAAAATTGCAAGAATAAGATATGCAGAAAATGACGGAACAATTATTCCTGAAACGAACAGCATATTGGAAGTGTATTTATGCTCCTTTATATTTTTAAAACCTCCCGCTAAAACAGAGGCTAAAAATGTGATCAAACTGGCTAAAATATGCCATAAAAGCTGTATCTGCTCACTCCTGTCAGTTATATTTATTTTATTGATTCCTGAAGCAGCAATAAATATAAGCTCTATGACATACATAAACAAATAAATGAAAAACACCGATGATATTTTCTTTTTTACTGAGCCTTTATATAAAGCTGCAATAAAAGAAAGTGACAGAATGTTGTATAAAAATGTTATAATCGGAATACCCCATATTAAATATACGGTTGATGTAATAAGCGGATAAAAAAAATATGCCGCTGTTAACTGCCATTTTTGGCAGTTCCGTTCTTCAAAAAATACGCTCATAAAGCGATGTATAGTAAATGCTGTAAAACAGTTGATTATAATATAAATAATATTGGTTATTACAGGTGACATTTTAATATTCCTCCTTCCCGTAAACTTATCACTGATATTTTACACTTTCCTCAGAGACTCCTGTTTTCTTTCATTTCAAGACTGATCTGAAGATCACGGAGATACTTTCTTTTGGACTGAGATATTTGCAATGTTTTGTCGTTAAGCATTGTCACGCTGTCATATTTAAACGATCTTACATTGTTATAATTTATAAGATATGAGCGATGTATAATGACAAACCCCAAATTTTTAAGCTGCTGATATATGTCATCCAATGAACCGTAAAACTCAACCGTATTTTTAAATGTAACTATTGCAACCTTTCGGTCTCTGCTTTCAAAGTAAAGAATATTTTGTACTTTTTCATTGTATGTATCGTAGCCTATCTTATAGCTGAATGTGTCGGCATATATTTTTTTGATCCTTACCAGCTTGCACACAACATCATATAATTGCTCATATTCCACAGGCTTAACGAGGAAATCAATGGGGCTTATCTTAAAAAGTTCCATTGCATAATGAGTTTTGCCGGAAATATATGCGATTTGAACAGCATCATTTACAAGCTTATTGCGAATAAAATGACCAACCTCAACACCATTTTGGGATTCCAGTTCTATATCCAGAAAAATTATATCATAATATTCTCCTGCTTCAAGACGCTCGCACAGTCTTTCACCGCTATAATATACATCAGTTTGGATCTGTAGGTTAAGCTGCATTGCTGCCTTGAAAAGCATTTTTTCTATTGCACTGCATACATTATTTTCATCATCACATATTGCAGCCATTATCATAAACAACTCCCCTTACCGCACTTGAAAATTATGGCTATACCATTAATTGTAACATAATATTTTGCAGAAGTAAATAGCTTATTGTCGAAAAATAATCATTGGCTGCCCTTTTTAACAAATTATACTGAGTATTATGTTCAACCGGAACATAATACTCAGCTCATTTCATAGTATCAGTAATTCAAAGTCTTAGCCACAATGCGATCAGCAGGCTCTCCATCCTCACCCTTGTCAGTACGATAAGCCAGAACCGATATCTTCGTGTCGGGGAGAAGCCTTTTGTCAAGCTCACTCGCTTCGCATTCAACAGTAACCTCCAAACCGTCTGCCGTCCTTATCTTCACACCGTACCAATCAAGCATTCTGCCTGTTTTCCTTATCATAGCGACTTCAACTACTCTGCCCTGGACTATAATCTTGTTTTCCATATTGATTTACCTCCATTATACATTCGTCTGCTCAAAATAAAGAGCAAGTGCCTTTTCGATGATCTCATTTGCTTCTTTCTTAGAATAACTGCTTAAATATCTCTTGTACGCCGCTGTCGGAAGCGTTATCTTCATACCCTTGTCCTTTGGCTCATCGTCCCTGCCGTACTCGCCTGTGAGAACTTCCGTTATCAGTTCTTCGGATACAACAGCGTATGATGAAGCAATCTCACGAAGCTGTTTTGCCGTTTTCATATCAATGACATTCACATTCAGCTTCACCATGACCGAATATGTAAGCTTCTGCTGTTCCTCGGTCATAAAGGAAATATCAACTGCGGAACGCAGCTTGATGTTTTCCTTGTCCACAAGCTCCTTGAACTCGTCAATAAGCTTGTTCACCCTAAGAAGCCTTGCCACCGTTGCCGAGCTGATGCCGTACTGTTCTGCTGTGGCTTCTCTTGTAGTCGAATGTTCCACCGGAACATCGTCTTTCGGCTTTGGCTTTCCGTTTTCTATCAGATACAGCTCATCATTGATGCCTTT
>CAKVCR010000101.1 GCA_934725835.1 uncultured Odoribacter sp. | reverse complement strand
ATACTACCTTGGCAATGGGTGTTGATAAAACAAAATTTTTTTCATTTTTTTGGTAGTATTCTTCAACCTCTGTCTCTTTTACATCATCTTTAAGACGTTGTTCTATCAGTTTGCGCTTATATTCATGGATTAATAAAGATGTTCGGTATTCTTCCACTTGTTTCTGAATTTTTTGTTGCTCGAATGATAGGTTTTCAATGGCTTTGTGAAGTAGAAGTTTTTGGGTCACCCAATTACGGATAAAGTTTTGTGTAAATACAATGCTATCTTCAGGAGAGCTTCCCTTGGGTACAAATTCGGATAATTCCGAAGGATACAACATACTTTCAAACACCTGAACGACAGGTTGCTCCTGGGGTTGTTCTCTTTGGCAGGATAACAATGCGAAAAATACCATAAAAGCGATTATATGTCTCATCCTATTCATACTTGTTACGTTTGGGCGAAAGTAGTAAATAATTTTCAATTTTCAATTTTCATAATTCAATTCCTTTGTATCTTTGCCCAAGAGATAATAATCAGTAGATATAATTCATGGATATTCATCGGATTTTAAAGCAATATTGGGGGTATGATGAGTTTCGACCACTACAGGAAGATATTATACGTTCTGTTCTGTCCGGGAAAGATACGCTTGCTTTAATGCCAACCGGGGGCGGGAAGTCTATCACCTACCAAGTACCCGGTATGGTGTTGGAGGGTATTTGTATGGTAGTAACTCCATTGATTGCTTTGATGAAAGATCAGGTGGAAGAGTTGAAGAAAAGGAACATAGAGGCGGAAGCCATTTATACAGGCCAACCCACGGAAAAGGTGAGATCTGTTTTAAATAAAGCTTTGGCCGGCAGAATAAAGTTTTTGTATGTATCTCCCGAAAGATTGGCTTCAGAACGTTTTAGGGAGTATCTCAAAAAAATGCACATTGCGTTGCTTGCTGTTGATGAAGCGCATTGTATTTCGCAGTGGGGATACGATTTCCGACCTTCCTATCTGAAAATTGCAGAGATTCGTGAACTATTTCCACAAGTTGCTGTGCTGGCATTGACAGCAACTGCAACTCCTCAAGTGGCAGAGGATATTCAGATGCAATTGAAATTTACAGAGCCACACGTACTTTCCAAAAGTTTTCGCCGTGAAAATATTTCTTATGTTGTTCGTAAAGCAAATGATAAATTAGGTGAATTGATGCACATCCTGTCGTCAGTTCAAGGTGGGGTTATTGTTTATGTGCGTAAAAGGGCTACTGCTGAGGAATTGACAGATTTCCTTAACAAAAAGGGAATGCATGCTGATTACTACCACGCAGGTCTTTCCTCGTTGCAGCGTAGCATTAAGCAAGAGATGTGGAAACGTGGAGAAACACCGGTAATTGTAGCAACCAATGCCTTTGGTATGGGTATTGACAAACCGGATGTCCGGCTTGTTGTTCATTTTGACATACCGGATAGTCCTGAAGCCTATTTTCAGGAAGCCGGTCGTGCCGGTCGTGATGGAAAGCGTGCTTATGCCGTTTTGCTTTATAATGAAGCGGCACTGACAGCTTTGAAGAAAAGGGTGGATAAGAATTTCCCGGATATCAAGTATATTTGTGAGGTGTATCGCTTACTTGGTAATTTCTTTCAATTAGAGGAAGGTGCAGGAGCCGGCTTTGCATTTGAATTTAATCCGGATTTATTTGTTAAAACATATGAATTGGAGTATGTACAGGCGCTTGCAGCTATTGATGTGCTTCAAGTTGCCGGTTATTTGGAGTGTACGACCGATGTGCATTCTTCCTCACGTATCAGTTTCTTAGTGCTACGAGACCAATTGTACAAGATTGATTTACAGACTTCTTTGAATGAACGTTTGGTTGAATTATTGCTTCGGACATATTCCGGTATATTTGTGCAGTATGCATTTATAGAAGAAGAGTGGATTGCTGAGCGGTTAGGGGTAACGCGCGAGGATGTTTATCAGGCATTATTGGGGCTTGCTCGTCGCAAAATTGTCAGTTATATTCCGGGCAATGACCGACCTTATATTGTATACCATCAGCCACGAGTCCCGCAATCATATTTGCATATTGGGCGCAATGCGTATGCAGACAGAAAGCATTCTTATTCTGTTAAAGTGAATAAGATGGCGGGGTATATAGAAGAAACAGAGAAGTGTAGACAACTTTATTTGATGGATTACTTTGGTCAAAAGGAGACCTCTCCTTGTGGAGTTTGTGACTATTGTCTGGAGCAAAAAAAATCCGTCAAGCGAGTTGATAAGCGACAAATATGCCATATAATCCTTACTCAATTACAAGAATCTGACAAGGAATTAAATTCCTTGGTACATATGCTGCCTGTCAAAAAAGAATATATTTTTGAAGGTATTAGGACGTTGTTGGAGGATGGAAAAATCGTTTATAAAACACCTACAATTTTGGCATTAAAACAATAAGTGGAATATGTTAAACGCCTGCTTTGTCTCCAAATAATGAAATATGAAGTCTGTCACAGTAGCGCCATCCTTTCCGAATACAATGCTCTAATGTTTTAATGCTATTTCTTCGCACAACATCCATCGTTCCGCCAAGTGGCATAAGCAGAATATCTTCCGGATGCCAACCTGCAACGTGTGAGAGTATACACTCAATTTCGTCAATATCTTTTTCGCAGGAGTAAACAAATTTCAACTGAAAATCCTTATTATGTTCTATTGCGTAATTGATGTATGCACGGATAACTTCAAGTGAAACTGCAGATTGATTGCCTTGTGAGCTTGCCAATTTGGGAGACATGCTGAAAAGATCAATATAATGAGCCACGTTTTCATTAAAGATAGTAGCGTTAGTTTCGATTGTAAGATGGTATCTGTTATCTTGCTTTAGTTTGTGACATAGAGCTTTTAGTTCTGCTGCTTGAAGCATAGGTTCTCCTCCCGTTATGACAATGTGGCTAATCGTTTCACTATTTTGTACCACTGTATCATAAATGGCATCCACACTCATCTGACGTACCTCTTTTACCTCATAGGCAGCGTAAGTTGTGTCACATGGGGTAAAGCTACCATCATTCATTTGCCATCGACAATGCAGGTTACAACCAGCCAAACGGATAAACAGCGAAGGAATTCCGCACAACTTGCCTTCGCCTTGAATAGTTCCCGGAAATGCGAAACCTGATGCCGGGTATTCTGGAAGCTGTTGTCCGTATTTGTCTTTGGTGATAGGAAAAATACCGTCTTTAGCTAAAAGCATATTGTTGAGATTAATTGTTTGAAAAACTGAAATGGAAGTCATCCATGGTGAAATGAACTAATGCCAAATCTTCCCGGAAAGCTTCTGCATATCCTGTAGCAGTCTCGTGTACGCGTACAGAATGAAGTTGCACATTTCCTTCACCGTTGACTGACGGCATTTCATTTAGAATCCTGTCAATGACGTAAAAGAACATCAAAGCAAATCCTTCTGCTGACGGGGAGACCGGAATCTCTGCAACCCGTTTATTGTATTTGTATATAAATGCTTTAAAATCTTCATCTTCTTTATGCCACAAAGAGTATGTGTGGTCAAAGCTCTCAATGAAATCCTTGACTTTTTTCAATCGGCAAAAATCCATAATCATATACCCGTCATCCAATTTGTCTGATGTGATAAATACCTCCACAATGTATGAATGTCCGTGAATATTTTCTCTGCATTTTTCAGACGAGCAATTGCGTACAATATGAGCGCCTTCAAATTTGAATAGTTTTCTGATAATCATATCCTTCTCCTGCTTTCTACTACAATATGGTTAATGGGTCTGTTACGCCGGCTTCTTCAAAAGCCTTCGCTCTGAGCAGACAGCTGTCGCAGGTGCCGCAGGGTTTGTCTCCGCCTCGGTAGCATGTCCAGGTGAGTCCAAAGTCAACACCTAACTGTTCTCCCAGTTTTACCTCTTCTGCTTTTGTCATGTGCATAAAAGGGGCATGTATCGTAATGTGTTGTTTTTTTTCAGCTCCCAATACCGTTCCTAAATTGACTGCCTGCTCCATGGCTTTTATAAATTCCTCTCTGCAATCCACATAACCGGAGTAGTCTACTTCGCTGACACCAATGAAAATGTCTGTAATATCCAAAGCATCTGCCCACGAAGCAGCTACTGATAAGAACACCATATTGCGGGCTGGAACGTATGTATCCGGAATATCAGTGCGTTCAGCATCTCCGTCCTTCACTTCCATATCTGGGTCTGTCAGTGAGCATCCGTGCCATTGGTTGAGTAGAAGATTTACGATTTTGTGTTCTTTGACTCCCACTGCCTTAGCCACAGCTTGTGCACTTTTCAGTTCTTTATCATGTTTTTGACCATACAGAAATGTGATGGCATATAATTCGTCAAATCCTTGATTTTTTGCTAAATAAAGAGCCGTGGTTGAATCCAGACCTCCTGATAATAATACAATAGCCTTTTTCATTTATCGATAATTTAATTATTTGCTTTGTGTGTAGTGTTTAAGATGAGTGCAAAACTATGCTATTTTATTGAAATATGAGGTGTTTGCATAAAATATTTCTTCGTATGAAACAAAAACATCGTTTTTTTCTTAGGAGTGGCTTTGTTTTAATAATTTTCGTAATTTTGGCAACGAATATAAGCTATACATATGACACACCGCTTGGCATTAAGAAAACATTACCTGCACTTTTCTTGCTGGAGCAAGAAAGGGTATGCTGTATTTGCCGGCTTGGGTAGGGAAGTGAAGATTTCCCGACTGGCACTCCATATGTATAAAAATGTACTGTTAAAAGCTATCAGGAATGGTGTCATAGTCAATTTGGATAGTGTGGCAGACTTGGTACCTATGGTAGTCCTGACGGTGAAAGAATGTCAGATAAACGATCGCAGCAAGGGTGAAATGTGTCCTGTTGCAACGGAGATTATATAAATTAAAAGAGGATATATCGACAATGTGGTATATCCTCTTTTTGATATTAAAGACGGATAGATATGATTGAAAGTTTAAAGAAAAAAGTATTGTCGGGAGGGCAGATAACGCGCGAAGAGGCTTTATCCCTGAGCCTGATGCAGGATAAGCAGGCATTGTATGCCGCTGCGGGAGAAATCCGTGATAAAATGGTCGGTCGTCATTTCGATACATGTTCGATTATAAATGCCCGTTCCGGGCGCTGTTCCGAGAACTGCAAATGGTGTGCTCAGTCGGCAGTATTCAAAACAAACGTGAATGAATACGAGTTGGTGGATGAAGAGACCTGTATGCAAATGGCACGACTGAACAATGAATACGGTGTTGATAAATTTTCTTTTGTCACCAGTGGAAGGGCACTATCCGATCGTAATATTGACCGTATCTGTGAATATGCCGTAAAAATCGGCAAGCACTCTTCACTCAACCTGTGTGCCTCAATGGGGTTGTTGAAGAAGGAGCAGCTGCAGAAGTTGATGGATGCCGGCATCAGGAGGTACCATTGTAATTTAGAGACCTCTCCGCATTATTTCGGTAAGTTATGCTCCACCCATACGATGGATGAGAAGATTGCCACAATCCGAGCTGCCCAGGAAATTGGCATGGAAGTTTGTTCCGGAGGAATTATAGGGATGGGGGAAACAATGGAAGACCGCATTGATCTTGCACTGACTATCCGTGATTTGGGTATTAAATCCATACCGATTAATGTGTTGAATCCAATTCCGGGTACACCGTTGGAGCATGCAGCTCCATTGTCAGATGAAGAGGTATTGACTACAATTGCAATTTTCCGTTTTATTCATCCTGCTGCATATTTGCGCTTTGCAGGCGGTAGAATGTTAATCGCTCATATTGAAGCGGAAGCTATTGCAGCGGGAATTAATGCTGCTATTGTAGGCGACTTACTGACTACGGTAGGCTCCAAGGTAATGGAGGACATGAAAAAGGTTAAAGAATTGGGATTTACTATTTGAAATTAAAACGATGAATACTGAAGAATTACTAAAATATGACAGGGAACATATTTGGCATCCCTACACATCTACGATTGATCCGCTCCCTGTATTTCCGGTTAAACGGGCAGAAGGTGTCTATATCGAATTAGAAGATGGCAGGCGGTTGATTGACGGCATGTCATCTTGGTGGTGTGAAATACATGGGTATAACAATCCGGTATTGAACGAAGCACTGCGGAAACAGATTGATAATATGTCGCATGTGATGTTCGGTGGATTTACACATCGTCCCGCAGTGGAATTGGCAGAAAAAGTTTTGTCAATAGCTCCCGATGGAATGGATAAGATATTTTTCTCTGATTCCGGTTCTGTCTCTGTGGAAGTTGCTATGAAAATGGCTATTCAATATTGGTATGCGGCAGGTAGAGAAGAGAAAAAGCATTTCATGACTATCACCAAAGGATATCATGGTGACACTTGGAATGCCATGTCTGTATGCGACCCAGTGACCGGTATGCACGGGATTTTTCATGGTTGCTTGCCGATACAATATTTTATCAGTCGTCCGGAACGCCGTTTTGGAGAAACATGTGTTGAAGAAGATTATCGTGAACTAAGGGCATGCTTTGAGGCGCATCATGCTGATATGGCTGCTGTTATTCTTGAACCTATAGTGCAAGGTGCCGGTGGAATGTGGTTTTATTCGGCAGACTATCTGAAAGAAGTGAGACGCTTGTGTGATGAGTATGAGGTGTTATTGATTTGCGATGAGATAGCTACCGGTTTTGGACGTACCGGTAAATTATGGGCAGTGGATTATGCCGGTATCTCTCCGGATATTATGTGTATAGGTAAAGCCATCACAGGCGGGTACATGAGTTTCGCAGCAACCATGGCAACTGATGCTGTGGCGACAACAATTTGTTCTCGGGAGCCGTTTGTCTTTATGCATGGTCCCACTTTCATGGGTAATCCTTTAGCATGTGCAGTTGCCTGTGCTTCCATTGATTTATTAAAGAGTTATGATGTGGAAAATATGGTTAAAGGTATTGAGCGGCAATTGCGTAAAGAATTGGAGCCTGCAGCCCAAATGCAACAAGTTGCAGATGTTCGGGTACTCGGCGCTATAGGAGTGCTTGAGATGAAAGAACCGGTCAATATGGCAGTATTACAGGCCAAATTTGTCGAAGAAGGAATTTGGGTTCGTCCGTTTGGAAAATTGGTTTATATCATGCCTCCTTTTGTCATCAAACCGGCAGAGTTGAGTAAATTGACAGCAGGATTGTTGAAGATTGTAAGTAATATGTAAAGTGATGATGAATAAAGAACGCTATATTAGAAAGTTAGAAATTGTAAAAGAATCCGGTAATTATCGGGTGTTGAGAGAGATTGAACACAACGGATTCTTGATTCATGCCGATGGCAAGGAGATGCTGAATCTCTCTTCAAACGATTATTTAGGATTGTCCAGCAATCCGCGCCTGTTAGATGAATTCAGGGCAGAGACCGATGTAATGGCATTATCATATAGTGCGGCTTCGTCACGCTTATTGTCCGGTAATCATCAATATTACAAAATGCTTGAAGATGACTTGGCAGATATATATGATAAAGAGGCTGCATTAGTGTTTAATTCTGGCTATCATGCAAATATTGGTATTCTACCGGCATTGTCAGGTAAGCGTGATTTAATCATTGCAGATAAATTAGTACATGCCAGTATAATTGACGGTCTGCGTTTGAGCGATGCGCAAATGTTGCGATATCGGCACTTGGATTATGAGCATTTGCGAAATTTGCTGTTACATCATAGGGAGGAGTATGAAAATGTATTTATTGTGACAGAATCTATTTTCAGCATGGATGGTGATGTCGCAGATTTACAGCAATTGTGCGAGATTAAGAAAGAATTCGATACATTCTTGTATGTGGATGAAGCACATGCAATAGGTGTGCGTGGGACAAACGGATTAGGTTGTTGCGAGGAACAGGCATGTATGGATGAAATAGATTTTATAGTGGGTACCTTTGGAAAGGCATTTGCATCAATGGGTGCTTTTGTCGTCTGTGAAGAGATATTCCGTGAGTATTTGATTAACACTCAGCGCAGTTTGATTTTCACCACTGCATTGCCACCGGCAAATGTTGCATGGACCCGTTTTATTTTGAATCGGATGCCGGATTTTTATGATTTGCGTTTAAAGCTTACTAAGGTTTCCGAGCGTTTGAAGCGTGTTTTGGAAGAAAAAGGATTCGAAACCAGAGGCAATTCTCATATTGTACCTATGCTATGCGGTTCAAATGAGAATAGTATAGAGATGGCCGGTCTGTTGCAGGAAAATGGATTTTTTGCATTGCCTGTAAGATATCCGACTGTTCCTAAAAATGAAGCACGTATCCGTTTTTCTTTGAACGCTTCTATTCCTATGGAAGATTACGAATGCTTGTTTGAGTTTTTAGAATGTCTGGAATAAGGTGAATGTATGCGAATAGAGTGGCTGAATAAAAATAGCACGGATAGGGTGGTCGTATTTTTCAATGGATGGGGAATGGACAGCAATGCTGTGCGGCATTTAACGGGAGATTACGATATTTTAATGATAAATGACTATCGGCAATTGAATACAGAGGTTCTTCCTGAATTGACACTTTATCGGGAGGTCAATATTGTGGCCTGGTCTATGGGGGTGTGGGCTGCTGCCAATGTACTTCCGGAATGGGGAATTTCCTATACACGGCTGATTGCTTTGAATGGCACTGAACATCCGGTAAATGATTCTTGGGGCATACCGGATAAAATATACCGATTGACTGAAAGGGGGATGAACGCTGCCGGACGTGAAAAATTTATGCTGCGTATGCTTGCCGATGCAGAAGAAAGGAAGCGTTTTGCTGTCGACAAGCCTCAAAGAGAACTGGAAGAGGTGTGCGACGAATTGACTGCAATTCGTTTACAGTCGGAGACAAGACAAAATACATTGACGTGGGATAAAGTATACGTCTCATCAGGAGATGTCATCTTTTCGCAGACAAATCAAAGAGCTTGGTGGGATAATCGGGCAAGAAAGATTGTAGTTTTAGACGGAGGGCATTATCCGTTTTATCATTTCGAAAGTTGGGAAGAAATTTTGGAACTATGAGTATAGAAAAGGCAGAAATAGAATGTCGGTTCAGAAGAAGCGTAGAGAGTTATGAGG
>CAKVCR010000100.1 GCA_934725835.1 uncultured Odoribacter sp. | reverse complement strand
GCATGCAAGGCTGCTTGTATCGGTTGTGGCAAATGTGCTAAAGAGTGTCCGTTTGAGGCTATCACAGTAGAAAACAATCTGGCATACATTGACTTCAGCAAATGCCGCCTTTGCCGCAAATGCGTCGGGGTATGTCCTACGGGAGCCATTCATGAAGTAAATTTTCCACCCCGAAAAGTAGAAACAGATGCCATCAAAGCGAATCCGGCTGCAAAACCGGCTGTCAACGATAATAATAAAAATGAATAATTCTAAATACTATACGCTGTGTTAAAGACATTCAGAATCGGTGGTGTTCACCCACCTGAAAATAAATTATCGGCAAGCGAACCTATTAAGATATTGCCTGTACCGGAACAGGTGATTATTCCGCTCGGCCAACACATCGGAGCTCCGGCAACCCCTATAGTGCAAAAAGGCGATACGGTCAAAGCAGGTCAGTTGATAGCCGGTGCTACCGGCTTTGTATCTGCAAACATCCACAGTTCTGTATCAGGAACTGTTGTAGCCATTGACAATATCATTGATGCAGCAGGCTTTTCCAAACCCGCCATTACCATCAAGGTTGAAGGGGATGAATGGTTAGCAGAAATCGACCGCAATGACAAAATAGAATCAATCCCTGACTTGACAAAAGAAGATATTGTCAAGGCGATTGCAGCTGCCGGCATTGTCGGTATGGGAGGAGCCACTTTCCCTACACAGGTAAAACTCACCCCTCCACCGGGAAGCAAGGCTGAATTTTTAATCATCAACGGAGTTGAATGTGAGCCTTACTTGACTTCAGACCATCGTGTCATGCTCGAAAAAGGCGAACAGGTTATCGCCGGTGTACAGCTTTTAATGAAAGCTATCGGAGTATCGAGAGCCATTGTGGGCATTGAAAACAATAAAAAAGACGCCATTGAACATTTAAGGCAACTGGCAAGCAAAGCCAACGGTGTGGAAATCTGCCCACTGAAGGTGAAATATCCGCAAGGAGGAGAAAAGCAACTGATACAAGCGACAACAGGACGCGCTGTACCTTCGGGAGCTCTTCCCATTGCAGTGGGAGCCGTTGTTCAAAACATCGGGACAGCATTAGCCGTATATGAAGCAGTTATCAAACACAAGCCGTTAGTGGAGCGCATTGTAACGGTGACCGGTAAATCGGTGGCGCATCCGGGCAATTATTTATGCCGTATCGGTACTCCTATTTCGAAATTAATAGAAGCAGCCGGCGGCATTCCTGAAGATACGGCTAAGGTCATCGGTGGCGGTCCGATGATGGGACGTACCATGGTAAATATCGACTCGCCAATCATGAAAGGTACGAGCGGAGTGCTTCTTATCAATGACAAAGAGGCTCAACGCAAGCCTATGCGCAGCTGTATCCGTTGCGGCAAATGTGTGTCGGCATGCCCCATGGGTCTGGAACCATACCTCTTGGCTAAATTAGCAATGAACAATCTTTTGGAACGTCTGGAGGCAGAAAAAGTGATGGATTGTATAGAATGCGGTTCGTGCAGTTTCACCTGTCCATCCACCCGTCCATTGCTTGATTACATCCGCTTAGGAAAAGGACGTACAGGAGCCATGATTAGAAACAGAAAGAAATAAAGTTGAAAACAGAGATTTGATTAAGAATATGAATAAATTATTAATATCTCCCTCTCCTCATGTTCATAGTGGCGATTCCATTGAAAAAAACATGTATGGAGTACTTATAGCACTGATTCCGGCATTCATCTGTTCGGTAGTGTTTTTCGGGGTAGGCGCTATCATCGTTACGTTGACATCAGTGCTGGCATGTCTCATTTTTGAATATCTGATTCAAAAATTCATTCTAAAATGCCAACCGACAATTTGGGATGGCTCGGCAATCATAACCGGTGTGCTGCTGGCCTTTAATGTTCCTGCCAATCTTCCGATATGGATTATCCTCATTGGAGCATTGGTTGCTATCGGTATCGGGAAAATGAGTTTTGGCGGCTTAGGCTGCAACATTTTTAACCCGGCATTGGTTGGGCGTGTATTCCTGTTGATATCATTCCCGGTACAAATGACGACCTGGCCTGTTGCACAAGGATTTAACACCTCTTACATTGACGCACAAACCGGAGCTACGCCCCTGGCACTATTGAAAGAAGCTATTAAAACAGGTTCGCCGGTCAATGATGTGTTGAATGCAGAAGGATTTGTAACATATAAAGAGATGCTGTTTGGCAATATGGGCGGCAGCCTGGGAGAAGTGGCGGCACTCGCATTGCTCATCGGCTTTGCCTTTATGCTCTTCCGTCGGATTATCACCTGGCATATTCCCGTTGCTATTTTTGCAACAGTCATCGTGTTCGGAGGAATCTTACATTTATGCAATCCGGCACAATTTGTAAATCCGGTGTTCCACTTACTGACAGGAGGTATGATGCTTGGAGCCATTTTCATGGCAACCGATTACGTAACCTCCCCGATGAGTCCCAAAGGAATGATTATTTATGGAGTAGGAATCGGAATCCTTACAATTGTCATTCGTGTATTCGGAGCCTATCCGGAGGGAATGTCGTTCGCCATTTTGATTATGAATGCCTTCACTCCTTTGATTAACAGATATTGCAGACCGACTCGATTTGCATAGGCTACTATATTCATTCCTAAATCCAAAGATTATGGCAAAGAAACTAGAATCGAATTTTATCAATATGGTGGTGGTGCTCTTCAGCATCAGCCTTATCGCCTCGGCAGGCGTAGGATATGTATACACCTTGACCAAAGGTCCGATAGAGAAAGCTGCCCAAGAGAAACAACAGGCAGCCATCAGCAATGTATTGCCGGGAGAATTTGACAATAATCCGGCAGCTGAAAAATGGACCAAAGAAGTCGATGGCGGCATTTTGGAATTTTATCCGGCAAAATACAATGGAGAATCCATCGGTACTGCCGTAAAAACATTCTCCAATAACGGCTTTAACGGCTACATTGAAATCATGGTAGGCTTTAATCCCGATGGTAGTATCAATGATTACTCAGCCTTGGTAAACAAAGAGACACCGGGATTAGGAAGCAAAATGAACTTTTGGTTTCGCGAAGGCAATCCGGGAAATGTTAAAGGAAAGACTCCCGGCACAACAGGCTTGAAAGTAAGCAAAGACGGAGGAGAAGTGGATGCCATCACGGCAGCAACGATTTCTTCCCGAGCATTCCTTGATGCCATTAACCGTGCCTCAGCAGCCCTTAACGGAGCTGATGCAACGTCAGGAGCAACGCAACAAAACAATAACCAGTAAAACATTGCAACATGAGTAATATTAAAATACTTACCAACGGTCTTTTCCGGGAGAATCCGACTTTCGGACTTCTGCTCGGAATGTGTCCCACTCTAGGAGTGACGACCTCTGCTTTCAATGGCATGGGAATGGGGCTGGCCACCACCTTTGTGCTGGTGATGTCCAATCTTGTGATATCTTTAGTTGCCAATCTGATTCCTGATAAGGTACGTATTCCTTCGTTTATTGTCATCATTGCAGCCTTTGTCACAGTTGTAGACTTTTCTATGCAAGCATACGTGCAATCTCTCTATGAATCACTTGGATTGTTCATCCCGTTGATTGTGGTGAACTGTATCGTACTGGGACGGGCAGAAGCTTTTGCATCTAAAAACGGAGCCATCGCTTCCATCTTTGACGGATTGGGAATGGGTTTAGGTTTCACAATGAGTCTAACGTTATTAGGGGCCATCCGTGAATTATTGGGCAGCGGAAAAATCTTTGACATCACAATCATGAGCGACCAATATGGAATGCTGGCATTTGTTCTGGCACCGGGAGGTTTCCTGGCATTAGGCTTTTTGATTGCAGCAGTCAACCGTCTGAGGAAAACTAATTAATTTTTAAAGGAAAAGAAAGATGGAATATATACTGATATTTATAGCAGCCGTATTTGTCAACAACGTTGTGTTGGCACAATTCTTGGGAATATGTCCCTTCCTCGGAGTATCTAAAAAAGTTTCTACGGCAATCGGAATGACAGGAGCCCTGACATTTGTCATGATTCTTGCGACCTTGGTGACATTTATCATTCAAAAAAGTGTTCTTGATCCTTTTGGCATAGGCTTTATGCAAACAATCACTTTCATTCTTGTGATAGCAGCTTTAGTGCAAATGGTTGAAATCATTCTAAAGAAGGTGAGTCCGGCCCTTTATCAGGCTTTAGGAGTTTTTCTGCCTTTGATTACCACCAACTGTGCCGTTTTAGGCGTGGCAATCATGGTTATTCAAAAAGATTTCAATCTCTTGGAGTCATTGGTATTTGCTGCATCAACAGCGATAGGATTTGGTTTGGCACTGACCATCTTTGCCGGTATCCGTGAGCACCTGGAGCTGGTTGACATCCCCAAAGGGATGAAAGGTTCACCGATAGCTTTAGTCACAGCCGGCTTATTAGCCATGGCATTTATGGGATTCTCGGGAATTGTATAAACAGACATTTCTATCATACCAGACGCCACCCGGAATAGACAACCTTCCGAGTGGCGTTTTTTATTATTATCTTGAACCCTGCATTATGTTTCTCATTCACCAATTAATTTCATATTTTTGCAAATTCAAAACTAAAAACATTCATTGAAACAGAGAAAATGCAGTTACCATTAAAACACCCTATATTTGAAGTGCTGGCAAAAATTGCTGATGAAAAAGGAATCGAAGCGTATGTAATCGGCGGCTATGTCCGGGATTTGTTATTACACCGCCCCTCCAAGGACATTGACATCGTTGTGCATGGCAGCGGTATAGAACTGGCAGAAGAAGCAGCACACCGTTTAGGGGGATTACATGTGTCGGTATTCAAAAATTTTGGTACTGCAATGTTTCGATATAAAGGGATGGAGATTGAATTTGTCGGGGCACGGAAGGAATCTTATAGAGCCAATTCCCGCAAACCTATTGTAGAAGAAGGCACCATTGACGACGACCAGAAAAGACGGGATTTCACCATCAACGCATTGGCTATATCCCTAAATAAAGAAAGCTATGGCGAACTTATCGATCCGTTTGGAGGAATAGAGCATTTAGACGAACGGTTAATCAAGACTCCTCTGGAACCGGGAATCACTTTCTCGGACGACCCGTTACGGATGATGCGTGCTATCCGCTTTGCATCACAATTAAACTTTCGGATTGAAGAAAACACCTTCAAGGCAATTAAAGAATACTGCCACCGGCTTCCCATAGTGTCGATGGAGCGGATTATGGACGAATTCAATAAAATCATGTTATCTCCGGAACCATCCAGAGGAATTATGCTATTAGATGAATCCGGATTATTGGAAATCTTCTTTCCGGAACTGACAGCGCTTAAAGGCATAGAGAGTGTGAACGGAATAAAGCACAAAGACAACTTTTACCACACCATGACGGTGCTGGATACGTTATCTCTATATACGGAGGATTTATGGTTGCGCTGGGCTGCACTATTACACGACATAGGGAAACCAGCTACCAAGAAGTTCATCAAAGGTCAGGGTTGGACTTTCTACGGACACAACCATGTGGGAGAACGCATGGTTGCAAAAATATTCAACCGACTCAAATTACCACAAAATGAAAAGATGAAATATGTGCAGAAACTGGTAAATCTGCACATGCGCCCTATCGTATTAAGTGAAGACATCGTTACTGATTCTGCCGTACGCCGACTTCTCTTTGATGCAGGGGATGATATCGACGACCTGATGACTCTGGCAGAAGCAGACATAACATCCAAAAATGAAGAGAAAGTTAAACGCTTCTTGGAAAACTTTAAAATCGTACGCCGCAAACTGAAAGAAGTAGAAGAAAAGGATTCCATTCGCAATTTCCAACCTCCTATCAGCGGAGAGGAGATTATGACAATTTTTAATCTGCCTCCATGCAAAGCGATTGGAGATATCAAAATAGCCATTAAAGATGCTATTTTAGACGGCATCATCGGAAACAATTATGAAGAGGCCAAAGAATATATGTTTAAAGTGGCGAAAGAAATTATCAAATAGTTCAACGCACTCTTTTAGGGACAACCACTCTTAAAGCTCCCTGCAACACTTTCAAGTGAAGCGGGGATTTCATGATGTAGGCATCACCATCCACATGGATACGGCTGATATCGCCCTCAATAACTGCCTCTTTACATTGTATTTCTTTGAAGTAGGATACCTTATAAAGTTTTGCACTCACAAAAAACAATAAGAACCATATAATCTCAAAGAAAGCCGGACGCTTTAAGATACAAATATCCATCATTCCATCGCGCACAGACGCATGAGGAGCAATATATGCATTGTTACCATATTGAGAAGTATTTGCAAAAGAAAGAATGAAACAACTTACTTTCATTGCCTTACCATCACTGATTATTGTGTATTTCTTTTCCGGATAACGGAACCATAATTTCAATGCAGCATAGATATACGAAAATATTCCCCGTAATTTCTGATGATTGAATTCGTGTGCAACCTCTGCATCAAATCCTACTCCACTTACATTCAATGAGTATTTGTCATTTATCTGCAGTACATCTATTTTTACGTATTGCTCTGTCAGCACTTGCTTCAAAGCTTTGGACATAAAAATAGAATATCCTAAATGACGTGCAAATCCATTACCGCTACCTAAAGAAACAACTGCAAAAGCTATGTCACTCCCGCACAAGGCACCTCCCACTTCGTTGACAGTCCCATCACCCCCGACTGCAACAATATGAGTATATTTACCGAGGGTACGCGCTTCTTCCACCAGTTTACGTGCATGACCGGAATATTCCGTAAACACTATATCATACACGACATGTTCATATTCAGGCAACTTCTTTATGTGTTCGGGCACTTCCTTCCCTAATCCTAAACCGGAAATAGGATTAATGATAAACAATATTCTACGGGAATCTGTCATCTACCTATCCCATAATATATATAACCAAATTCCGACATCTGCTCCGGACTATAGATATTACGCCCGTCAAATATCACTTTTTCTTTTAAAGCACGTTCAATATAAGTAAATTTGGGAACTTTAAATTCTTGCCATTCAGTCACTACAATCATGGCATCAGCATTTTCCAAAGCCTCATACATTGCTGAAGCATAAGCAATTTTATCACCGATTCTACGCCGACACTCCTCCATTGCAACCGGATCGTAAGCAGTAATTGTTGCACCTGCCTCCAATAATTGGTCTATCAATACCAGAGAAGGAGCCTCTCGCATATCATCAGTGGCCGGTTTGAAAGAAAGTCCCCACAAACCGAAATGCTTTCCTTTTAAATCGCCATTGTAATGCTTCCATATTTTTTGAAATAACAGTGTTTTCTGACGGTTGTTCACCTCTTCCACAGCTTTCAATACTCCCATGTTATAGCCATAGTCATCACCTGTCTTAATCAAGGCCTTAACATCCTTTGGGAAACAAGAACCACCATATCCACATCCAGCATTCAGGAATTTTGTTCCAATACGAGTATCACTTCCTATCCCCTGTTTCACAGCATCAACGTTAGCTCCTACCAATTCGCATAGATTAGCGATATCATTCATGAATGATATACGCGTAGCCAACATAGAATTGGCTGCATATTTAGTCATTTCAGCAGAAGATATGTCCATGAAAAGGATTGGAGTATTATTCAAAATAAAAGCATGGTAAAGACGCTCCATCACTTTTTCTGCACGTTCAGACTCCACACCGATTACAACCCTGTCAGGATGCATAAAATCGTTGACAGCATCTCCTTCCTTTAAAAATTCCGGATTAGAAGCCACATCAAAAGGGACATCAACACCACGGTGTTCAAGTTCTGCCTGAATAGTAGCCTTCACGCGTCGGTTCGTACCTACAGGAACTGTTGATTTTGTAACTACTACTATATAATCTTCTATCAGCTCTCCAATTTCTTTAGCAACGCCCAATACATACCGCAAATCAGCACTTCCATCCTCATCCGGAGGTGTACCGACTGCTATAAATACAGCATCAGCATCCACTAATGCCTCTTTCAAAGATGTAGTAAAAAACAAACGTTCGGAAGCTCGGTTCTTCGCCACCAATTCCGACAACCCCGGTTCGTAAATAGGAATTCCCCCCGCATTCAATCTTTCAATTTTTGATGTATCAACATCGACACAAGTAACCGTAACTCCTGTCTCTGCCAAACAAGTACCCGATACTAAACCGACATAACCAGTTCCTACTACAGCTATTCTCATATTTTCTATTTTAGGCAATTTATATTGTTCGCAAAGTTACGTTATTTGTTCAAATTATTCGTATATTTGTTACTGACAATATTAAAAAATACAGAATATGAGACAGGAACATTTTATGGCAATTGTAGTGAGCCTTCTTATTACACTGCTAGGTTGCAATTCTAAAGAAAAAGTAGATTTCAGCCAATACATAACGGGCTACACCAGCGGAATTATTAATTCCAATACTCCTATTCAGGTCTATCTATCTTCGCCTATAGACAAACATTTTCAAGCAGGTTCTATTCTTCCTTCGGATATATTGAAATTTTCACCGGCCATCGAAGGAAAACTTACCTTAAAGAATGACCATTCTATTGAATTTATTCCTACAGAACCTATGGAGAACGGAAAAACCTATAAAGCAACATTCCGATTAGACAAATTGTGTAAAGTAGAAAAGGAGTATCAAACATTTAACTTTCAATTTAGCGTCGTTCCTCTCTCTATCCTGTTTGAAGCCGGACATCTGATAGTGTCTCCAGAAAACAATAAAATATTGGAATATCAGGGAACATTGCATTGTTCCGATTATATTGAGCCTGACCGTGTGGAACAGATGCTAACCGCTACGTATACAAATCAAGAAGTAGAGCTTTTTTGGAATCATGTCGGCAATCGTCACCACTTCCGCATCAACAATCTGGAAAAAGGTCTCGAACAAAATACTCTTCACCTCTCGTTTAACAAAGAGGTCAGCAATAGCCAAGAACAGAAAATAACGATACCAGGGCTTGATGATTTTTCCATATTGGACATAAAATCATCTGATTCACAACCAGCAGTCATCAGCATTTATATGTCAGAAAATATCGACCCGCAACAGGATTTAAACGGATTAGTCTCTCTCCGTGGCTTCAGACTCAATAACTTCAAAATTGACGGCAATATCATCC
>CAKVCR010000099.1 GCA_934725835.1 uncultured Odoribacter sp. | reverse complement strand
CCACTGTACACTATAGCGATGAGACAAATGTTCTACTTTTACAATATTTCCCATTTATTTCTATTATCTATTAACTCTTAAATTACCAACTACCTTTGCTGCCAATCTTATAATGAATCTTGACAATCTTACCCAAACGAATATCTTCTGGTAATCCACACATCACTCGTTTATCCTCAGGTTGATTTTTTGCACGTACAGCATTCAACACAAAAAATTTGCCATTCTCTAAACCGACAGCAATATGCTTGTTCCTAAAATCGGACTCTCCTTCCATCGCAGTAATTTTAGCATCGAAATCTTTGTAATGCATAAGATATTGCGTCTCCCTGTCATAACACCACAACGCTTTATCTATAGCAAAAAATACATATTGAGAATTTTCATTAGGAGTTGCTATCATTTGAGCAGGGACTGCTGGCAAACCTGACATATCGTGAACTTTAACATTGGATACTATCAAATAGTTGCCATACTCATCATCCTTGTCTACTTCAAGAGCAAACTCCTGCAAAACAAGTTTTCCGCTACTTTTTTCTTTAAACAGAATCACATATCCAGGAGAACCATTCCAACCCTCTGGAATTATAACATATTTTATATCAACAATCTCATAATCTGAAAAATCATCTAAAGGGATATATCCATCTGGAGTATCTGATACTCTTGGTATCTCAAGCACTTTCCCGGCACAGTTTAACGGATCATCATAGAAATCTTGGTTTTCTCCATCCAAAATAGCCAGCAATCTAGAATATTTTTTGTCTACAACAAGTGTGTACCTCCCTGTCCATGATGTATAACGTCCTAAAACAGTGTAGCATTGCTCCAACACTTCACCGTTGTAACTAACCGGTTCTTGCAAAAAATAATCTGAATTGAACAATTCATCATCGGCTTTGAGCCTTGTATAAATATGACCGTATTGGTCATAGATTACGTCCACCCATGTCATAAACACACCATCCTGGATAATAACATCGGCTGGCAAACCACCTCTAAATGTTTGTGCCATATCGATATCCTTCACAAAACTATCGCCATAACAGTCTACGGCTCCACTTTCTGTGAAAATCCAATAATTTCCAATATTCCTTCCATCCCCTTCATTAAAATGCTCCCTCAACGCAAGAGGACCTCGACCTAAAGTTTCATTGTTGTTTACAGAAGGATACAAGTCATTATAAACTTTTGTCTCAGTAATAATTAACTCTGAATAATCCGGAGAATATTCGCCATCCAATGTCTTAAAAAACGAAAGCTTGGCCGTTTTATCTTCTCCTTCTGACAGAATCACCCATGAAAAAGAAGAATTAAATTCTCCTGTTATCTTTACTTTTGTGTACTGAGAATATACAACACCCAAACGCTCATCCTTTACTTCTAAAACCAGATCCCCATCAGCAAGCACATCTGCAATCCAAAAAAAGTTTCGGCTATTCCAATTCGGATCATCGGGTCGAGTTTCTCCTGCGACACTCCATTTGTATGTAATATAAGGCGCATCTTCCGGTATATCAACATTAAATACTGGTTCAATTTTTATTGTATCACCTAAATTTCTCGCCTGATATCTAAAATCTCCTATTTCAATTTCCGGTATATCTAAATAGTTATAATTCCCTTTATCTTCATAGCATGAGACTAATAAAAGAAATGACAAAACTGTAAATGTCAATTGTTTCATAGCACAATCTGTATTAAAGTTAATAAATCGGCACCATCATAGGGGTACCATCTTCCTCTGTTATCCCGTTTTTTTCGATGTACTGTTTCAATTGTAGTGCATAATATCGGCGTTCCGTAGCCCCCAGATTTTCAAAAGAATTGACACCGTCTGTTGCAATATATAAAGTTTCCATTTTCTTTTGACTCCACTCGCCTAAATATACTTCTACTATTTTATAATCCCACCAAGGAGGACACGCCACTTTATTATTAAAACGCAGAGACACCTGCAAATAACCTTTATAACCCAAGATAAAATACTCATTGGGAATCAAACGATAAGTTATTTTATACTCCTCTCCTTCAGGCACTTTATCTGCATGCACCGTCAACACCAATGAATCAGAAACAACGCCTTTACGAAACACGACCTTCTCCGGAAGAGTAACCATACCTTCTTTAGCAGTTGTCATAGAATCCACAACAACTAAAGCATACTCCATATCAACTTTTAACGTATCGCCCAATAGATTGATTTTAAAATAATGTTTTATTTCATCTTGTCCAAAATAATTAGTTATTGATATAGACGCTGTATCTATTCTTTCCCATTCATATCTCTCCTCATTAAACACATGTTTTTCAAAATACAATGCTCTTTCCGTCTTCCAGGATTCAATTTCCTCTGTACTACAACTTTGGGAAATGCCAACAAGCAATAGATAAAAACCAAGCAATAAAAATATACCTATTCTATTCATAATCTTCATCATTTATCAATTAATATTTTCTTCATCCGGCAAAGGCAATACAAAAGCCTCCTTATTCATACTTTCAAACAGTTTTGTATTAAACTTTTTGTAATAGAAGAATGTCTGGCCTTCTGTGATAAATTCTCTTCTCACTTCATTCAACAGCTCAGTCTTAAAAGAATCGAAATCATTAATTCTGGTTCCAACAACTCCTCCCTTGCAATCGCGTCCCATTCTCACCTCATCAATAGCCTCTGCAGCCTGACTCCATTTACCTTCAGCTGCATAACTTTCTGCAATGATATAATACATCTCACTCAAACGAATAACCGGTATCATATCCTTAATTTCATCATTAGTAACTTCCGGACTTATATTTCTGTTAGAGAACCATTGCTGTTTTACAGGAGAAAGTAAAACCGTACTTCTGTAATCTGCCACATCATCATAAATCCTTTTCCCTCCATTTATAGTTAAACAAGCATCAGAACTAGAATTCGAATTAACAAAAGGGAGATAATTCGTATACAACAAAGGAGAAGATAACGCACATATTAAATCATATGTCATTTTTCTATTTCCCTCTCGTACTTTATCTTTTGATGTAAAAGAAAACAATTGAGTCTCATATAACGTTGATTGCATATCTGCAACCTTCAAAGCATATTCCCTTGCCAATTCATGATTTCCGGCATAATTATATACACGAGCTAAAAGTGCCAATATAGTAGGATAACTCATCCGATACCCTCTGAAAGCATAGAAAATATCTTCCGGAAGAACTGATTGATTTCCTGTTGTCGTAAAACGGTAACTCGCAGTCAATCTTTCAGAACTATACTCACTTGCCAAGGTGTCAAAACGAGCAAGGTAATCTCTAGCTTCTACCAAGTCCTCAATCGCTCTATTCAATACCATTTTCACCGATTGTTTACTTTCGCCATGAGAAGGATAAGTTTTGTAATAAGGGATATATTCTTTTTGGTCATCAACAATAGGAGCCGGGGCAAATAATCTCAGCATATCAAAATGCAAATAAGCTCTTAAAGCCAAAGCTTCCCCTTTTATCATCAATCGTTCCGTCTCTCCCATTGGAAAAAATGTAGAATCGACCCCATCAATGCGCTTCAAAATATTATTACAGTTAGCAATCGAATTATAAGCTTTTTCCCACATTGATTTAATATAGGGTTTCACCTCTTTGTTATCATATTTCAAGCCCATCGCTTGTACATAGGGATGGTAATACCCTAAACCTCCGGAGCCTTTCATATAACATTGTCCCAATACATCCAAAAGGCCCCAGGACATTTCCTTACCATACATATCAGTGGTTGCCATTTGCTTATAGATTCCATTCAGGGCATTACGAAAACCTTCATAATGGCTATACATTTCTTCCTCTACCACGATGTCTTTCGGAGTGATATCCAACCAATCCGAACAAGAGGAACAAAGAATTAGTAAGATATATAAAATGTTACGTGTTTTCATAGTCTACACAATTAATTCACAAGTTATTAAAATGATGCTTTCAAAGAAATAGTAACAGTACGGGCAAAAGGATAACTCAACCCTCTTTCCTGCTTGACATTTGAACAATGCAACAAATCATTCATCCCGACAGAAAGTCTTAGCATACTCATTCCCAATGGATTAATTAATTTTCTTGAGAAATCATAACTCAACTCCAATGAATTCCAGGAAAGCATATTGTAATTTTGCACAAAACGCTCAGTTGGACGAGTTAACGCATTTGATTCACGTCCGGTAGAGAGAGCTTTGTATTTGGCAATATCTCCAGGATTTTTCCAACGCTCCGTCAGGACACGTTTATCCACATTATAAACATATACATTTACATTTTCCACTTTATCTACCAACGTCTGATTATAACGCTGTCCCCCACATTCATACATAAAACTGGCGAATAATGCGAACTGTTTGTAGGCAAAATTAAAGCCCAACGAACCTTGCGCTTTCGGATCCATATTACCCAAAACCACTTGATCTGATGCATTCCATTTATTTGTTAATGTTCCATCTTTTCGGATATACACTTCCTGCCCATTTGAAGGACTGATACCCATAGAGCGTACTCCCCAAATAGAATTCAACGAGCCACCTTCTTCATACTGCAAAAATGGTGCTGTTACATCCGTATCACTGTACGGATTTGCATCTTCGAATTTTTTCTTCACTCGCTCATTATAAGCTTTCAAACTTTCTGAAATCTTTAATATTCTATTTTTATTGTGAGCCAGATTTGCATTAATATACAAATTTATGTCCTGTTTACGGATGGCATGAATTCGCATATCCAATTCGAAACCTTTATTGGAAACTTCACCAATATTATCTCTATAGGAGGTAAAACCTGTTGAAATAGGCACAGTCACATCCGTCACCAAATCAACGGTACGTTTCTCATAATAAGAACCTTTTATATAAAATCTATCTTGAAACAGACCTAATTCAGCTCCTAAATCCAATGTATTCGTAGTTTCCCAAGTCAATTTGCTATTTCCTAGTGCTTTTAGAATAGAACCGACCCCTGTTTTATACCATTCATCGATTTGTATTTCATAACTCGTACGGGCTGCATAAGCCGGGAAATTAACTTTACCTGTCTGCCCGAATGAACCTCGGATTTTCAATTGACTAATCAATCCTAAATTTTTCATAAATTCATATTTATGCAGATTGATTCCCATACCCACAGACCAAAATGGAGCAAAGCGTCGGTCGGCACCGAAAGCAGAAGAACCATCAATTCTAACCGAAGCATCTAACAAATAAATATCCTTAAATGAATAGTTCAGCGAAGTCAAAAAACCAATCAAACGATTCCGAGATTCTGCAAAAGATGTTTTTCCAACTTGCTCCTGTGCGTATTCTGGAGAAGAAAGTACACCCGAAGGGAATCCTCTATACATTGCATTATCTGAATTACGAACACTTTCTTTTACACTGACACCAACGAGTGCATTAAACATATGATTCTTTACCGCACCATTATATGACAGGGTTGCATTCATATCATACGTAAAACCTTTAGCATTCCCTAAACGCAATTCTCCAGAAACCAAATTCGTCATGGATAATTTATTTGCATTTTGTTTTGAAAGCGGATCCAAGAAACGCTTATTGTTATCATACGTCCGGGTCATACTAATCTGTCCTTTCAACAGCAGCCCCTTCACAATGTTCCAATTTACAGATAGATTATTAATCCACTCCTCATCCTCAGTGCGGTCAAAATTATGCAAACTTGGTTCATATAGCGGATTAACCAAATCAGAACTGGAAACAGCAGATGTCATACCCCAACTCCGCAATGCTTTTAAATAGTTACCATTTTCATCTTTAAATGTATTGTACGGCAACTGCTTGGTGTAATCAGCAAAATTTCCATAAGGTGATTCTTTAGATTTTGTCAACTGAAAAGAGGTATTGTTTTTTATGGACAAAGATTTATAGGTATACTGAATAAAAAATCCTGCACCCAATCGGTCTCGATTCGACCCTTTCATAACACCATCTTGTTTGGTATACTGTAAGTCTATACCAAAACGGAAGTTCTCACTACCACCATCCACGTATAAACTGTGCTTATGGTTAAAAACTGTATGCAATGGCTGAGAAAGCCAGTAAGTATCAACACCACGTCTCACCGCTGCCAATTTTAAATTGTACTCTTGTTGCAATTCAAATTCATTACGCTGATAATTACTTTTCGGATCTGCGATATAACATCCAGCCAAACGTTCAGTCTCTAACTTTTCTTCTGCATTCAATAAATTATAATCACTCAAATCCGGCATCGTAACATCTCCCACAAAATTATAAGATACATTCAACTTACCGCCTTTAGGAGTTACGGTAGTAATGATAACAACACCATTAGCTGCTCTTGACCCATACAACGCAGTAGCAGCAGCATCTTTCAAAATAGTGATTGACTCTATACGATTCGGATCAAAATCATACAACTTTGTTACGCTAATTTCAAAACCATCCATAATAAAGGTCGGCAAGTTAGGATTATCCACCAAATTAGACTTAGACAAAGGGTCTCTATCCAACTGCTTGGTTGCAGAAATACCAGATTCACCTCGGATATAAACCTCCGGGATAGCATTGGGGTCTGAACCCCACTGGTTATTTTCTTTAATACGAAAAGAGGGGTCAAACGTTTGAATTGCTTTAATTACATTTGTTTTTGACACTTTCAATAAATCTTCCTTCTTCACCGTTACAGCATTTCCGGTAAAGCTCGAACTTTTAATATTGCTATAACCGGTAACAACTACTCCCTCCAACTCTTCGAACATTTCCTCCATCGTAACGTTAATTGTCTTCTGACCGGTATAAGCAACTTCTAGATCCTTCATTCCGACAAAAGAGAAAAGCACCATTACACCGTCCATTTTCGGGAAAGAAAGTGTATATTCTCCTTTCTCATCTGTTGCAGTACCAATGGTAAAACCTTTCAACTGCACCGTAACTCCGGGCAACGGTTCTTTCGACTTTCCAATCACTTTACCACTGATTTTAACCACTTCCTGTTTTTGCTGTTGCTCACTGCTTTTGATGGTAATGACGTCATTCAATACCTGATAGGTCAATCCAGTATTCGACAACACCGCATCCAACACTTCCGCCAACTCGCCATCTTTCACATCCACTGAAACTTTTCCTACAGCTTTCAATTTATCCATACTGTAAAAAAAGCGTAAACCTGTCTGTCTGCGCAATTCGTTAACCACTTCCAGCAATTCCTTATCTTTCACCTGCAGGGTCACCTTGTGCTGCTGTGCTCCGACAGCACTTGCAAACAAACTCCCTTGCAAAAGAAATAACGACAGCAAGACTACTCTCATTTTAAAGACAAATGTCCTTCCAACACGGATTGGAATTCCGTGCTTGTAAAGCCAACTTTCTTTCATACATTTAATTTTTAAATAAGTATTTAGGTTATTTGAGTATCTATTTTTTGTACACTGTTATCGTTCGCCCTCGCACTGTAAAACGTACATCTCCTCCATTCTCTAGGTAAGCCAGAAACAACTCAACACTGTCATAGCGTTGCAAGTCGCCTGAAAAACGCAATTTCTTCACCGACTCATTCATAAAGAAAACGTCCACATCATACGTCCGCTCCACATAAATCATCAGTTCCTCCAACGTCTTGTTGTAGAAAGAGTACTTTCCATCTTTCCAGGAAACTACCATATCGACATCCACCAACTTCTGCTCCAATTTATCACCGTCATCCACCACCTGGTATCCCGGTTTCATATACACTTCCTTCTGCTCTCCGCTCCGACCAACAGTACGGTAGACCACTGAGCCTTCCGCTAATGTTGTCTCCACTATTTTTTCATCCTCATAATCCCGCACATTGAATTCCGTACCCAACACTTCAACCACCCCTCTGGAAGTATGAACTCTAAATGGGCGTGAAGCATCACGAGCCACCTTGAAAAATGCTTCTCCGGACACATATACATCCCGACTGTTGGCATCAAAATGAATCGGATAGCGCAAATTCGACCCGGCATTAATAGCTATCACAGTACCGTCTCCCAACTTCAAACGGAAATCCCCGCCCCGAGGTACGCTGATTGTATTATAAGCAGTTTCTGTCTCTCGTTCTGCCACATGAACGACATAAGTCAACATCCCGGAATCACAAGCCACAATTCCTTCCCTATTCAAACGTTCGTCCTGTTTAAGTGCCGCCACATCCACCTGCGTCCCATCCGAGAGAGTCAGAAAAGCCTTCGCCTGCGCAACAATTGTCTCTTCTGCCATCGGCATTACGGGAGCCTCTTTCAACAACAACAATGCCCCTCCCACACCAAGCAACAACACAATCACGGCAGCACTCCACCCCCAACTCCATCTCCGGCTACCTGCACTCCGGCTATCCGTTTGCCGGGTTGCCTGCAAGAAGGCCTCATAAGCCTGTTCTCGGCGTCTCTCCGCCTTCATATCCCGAATCCCGACCGACTTGATTACCTCATCCAACTCCTCCTTGCCATCAGCCACACCGGTCTCCTGCAACATACGGCGAAATGATGCATCTTCCTCAGCATCCGTTTTTTTCAACCAATGCCGCAGAATCAAATCGACCACATATTCCAAATTATATCCTTTACGTTTCATGTTTTAATATCTCGTTTACGATAATAAAACACCAAACTTCACGAAAAGTATAACAGCCTTTTAAAAAAAATCAAAGAATTTTTTCAGATATCTTTAACAGTAAGTAGGCGATTATCCATGACTCGCCCATATTATCCCTCAAAAAACGATAAGCACGATATTTTTGCTGTTTCACCGTCGTTATGGAGATGCCCAACTGCCGGGCAATTTCTTCGCCGCTCATTCCTTCCATACTCATTTTCAAGACAGCCTTTCTCCCTTCCGGCAACAGTTCTATCAATTCCAATAAACGCCGCATCACCTCTTCACGCACAGCGCTGGCAAATTCCGTTTCGCTCGCCTCATCTTCTTCCTCCTCTTTCCATTTTGCCAAATGCTCGTTCATTCGCTTTTGGTCGCGAATCTTATTCAGACAACGATTCGTCACTGCCCGATACAGATAACCGGACAGCGAATCTTTTTCTCCCAACGAAATACCATTGTTCCACAAGGCAATGAACAATTCTTGAACCACATCCTCAGCTTCCTTCTCATCTTCCAGCATCCGCAAAGCATGACGAAACAAAGAATCGTAATAAGAGCGAAAAAATTCACGCCAGGCGTGCTCATCCCTCCTATTGATTCTCTTTAACAAATCTTTGTCATCCATGCTTTGTAC
>CAKVCR010000098.1 GCA_934725835.1 uncultured Odoribacter sp. | reverse complement strand
GTTCATTAATGGCATTAATTTGAGGGCTAATCCGTTGGAAGCTAAAAAATGTATAGGTTTCCTTCCTCAACAACCACCTCTTTATACAGATTTAACAGTAGAAGAATATTTGCGGCATACTGCTAAGTTACGCTTTGTTCCTGCTAAAGAGATAGAGCAAGTTGTTGACAGGGCTTTGAAAAGATGTGCAATTACGCATTTTAGGAATCGTCTGATAAAGAATTTGTCAGGAGGATATCAGCAGCGAGTAGGAATAGCTCAGGCAATTGTTCATAATCCGAGATTTGTAGTTTTGGATGAACCTACCAACGGTTTGGATCCTAATCAAATTGTTGAAATTCGTGATTTGATCCGAGAGATTGCTAAAGAGCATGCTGTATTGTTATCAACTCATATACTTTCGGAAGTTCAAGCTATATGTGATGATATAAAAATGATTGAGTCTGGTAAATTAGTATTCTCTGGTAGTATGGAGGATTTTGACAATTATGTTGCTCCGGAAAGTTTTATTTTGGAATTAAAGAAATCTCCGGGGAAAGAAGCTCTTGCTCAATTATGCGATATTCGCAGTATTGAAGAATTAGGAGATTGTCGTTACCGTATATTTTTGAAGGGAAATACAGAAATTACAGAAAAATTTATAGAAGCGAGTGTTGCCAATGATTGGGAACTGACAGAGTTAACCGTGGAACGTTGTTCGCTGAGCGAGATTTTTGCAAAATTATCAGGAAAATAAAATGTAGAGAGAAATGAAGATAAGCAATAATATAAAAGCGACTTTTCGTGTTGCCAACATAGAGTTGAATTCTATGTTCTATTCTCCGGTAGCATGGCTGGTTTTGGTGATTTTCAGTTTTCAAATAGGAATGAGTTTTACTGATGTATTCAGTCCTTTGTTACATTCTCACGATTTAGATCAAGGCTTGTGGCAAATTACCAACAGAATATATACAGGGATGTTGGGTATTTTACCGCCAATCCTGAAATATATATATTTGTATATCCCTTTAATCACGATGGGATTGATGAGTAGAGAATATCAAAGTGGTTCAATTAAACTGCTTTATTCGTCTCCCATAAATAACATGTCCATTATTGGAGGGAAATTCCTTGCCATGATGGTGTATGGATTAGCCTTGATGGCAGTTTTAGGTGTGTTTGTCATTTTTTCAGAGATTGTGATTGAGAATTTCGATTGGCCTAAAATATTAGTAGCTATGTTAGGAATTTATCTATTGATTCTTGCCTATTCTGCAATCGGACTTTTTATGTCGTCTATCACAAAATATCAGGTTGTAGCTGCTATCGGTACTTTGGCGGCATTGGCTGCACTGAATTATGTCGGAGAAATAGGTCAGAGTTATGCTCTAGTTAGAAATATAACCTATTGGCTTTCTATTTCCGGTCGTTCTTATCCGTTTCTGGATGGACTATTTTCAAGTGATGACTTCTTTTATTTCTTAATAGTTATTGCATTTTTCTTGGCATTATCTGTTTTAAAGCTGAATACGGAAAAGAGTATAATGTCTTTAAAGACAAAGATAATAAAGTATAGCTTGATTGTATTGGCGACCTTGGGAGCTGGTTACTTATCTTCTATTCCCAGTACAAAATTTTATTATGACGCTTCTTATACGCAAGAAAATACTCTTGCACCAGAGAGTCAGGATGTCATTAAGAATATTCCCGGTGAGCTAAAAATTACTACTTATGTGAATCTGCTTGATGAAAGTTTTTATGTAGGATTGCCACGTAATAGAAACCGAGATTATGAAAGGTTTGAAAAGTATTTCCGTTTCAAACCAGACATCAAGATGGAGTATGTCTACTATTATGATAAAACAGACAATTCCAGTTTGGATTGGCGCTTCCCTGATACGAGTGATGAGGAACGTGTCCGGTTATTGTGCGAAGCGGAACGTTTGGATCCGGAAATGTTTCTGACACCGGAGGAGATTAGCAAGGTGATTGATTTGAAGCCAGAATACAATAGGTTTTTGCGTATAATAGAAAGAGATAATGGTGAAAAAGTCTATCTGCGAGTGTTTAACGATAATATGAAATATCCTGATGAAGCAGAGATTACAGCAGCCATGAAAAGGTTGATTTCTCCTTCTCCTTTGGTGGCATTTTCGACAGGATATGGATCTCGAGAAATAGATAATTATGGCGGACGTGGCTTTTATTTGTTTGGGCATGACAAGTGGTTCAGACAATCATTGTTAAATTCTGGGTTTAATACGCGGACTATTGATTTGGATAAGGAAGAAATTACTTCAGACATTGATGTGCTGGTAATTTCAGATTTACGAGAGCCGTTGTCGGATATTGCCTTGAAAAAGGTGCAGGATTATATCGCTAAGGGTGGTAATATGTTTATTCTTGGAGATTATAACCGAGAAAATAATATGAATAGGCTGACAGAACCTTTGGGAGTAAAATTTTTGAATGGTGTAGTTGTCAATCCTAATCAATATGTATCGCCGACAATTCTGCCCGCTCATTTTACAAAAGAAAGTGCAGAGCGTTATCCACAATACGTAAAATGTTATGAATATGGATATGAGATTGCGCAGCCGACAGTACAGGCTTTGGATTATTCTGCTGTAACGGATTTTGATGTCGTTCCTGTTTTAGTATCAGATACTACGGCATGGATTGAATATGAAACAACCGATTTCGTGGATGGAGAATTTGTATACAATCCGGAAGCAGGAGAGAAGAAGGGGATTTATACAACGTTGCTGACACTTCAAAGAATGGTTGGTAGTAAAGATCAGCGTATTATTATTTCAGGAGATGCAGATATGATTTCTAATGAGGCATTGACTTCTCGATATACAGATATAAATGCATCTAATTATACAATTATTTCCGGTTCGTTCCGTTGGTTGTCTTACGAAAAATTCCCAATAGATACCCAGCACCTTCCATATAATGACAATAGCTTGCTTTTACCGAAAGGATATCGGAGTTGGGTAAATTGGGGAGGAATGATTGTTTTCCCGTTGTTAATTGCTTTGTGTGGAATTGTGCTAATTATTCGCAGACAACGTAAATAATATAATTATGACTAATAAGATAATTGAAGTGAAAGGTCTGTCACATCGTTACAGTGTTGATTGGGCTATTAAAGATATTAATTTTGAAATAGACAGTAAAGGTGTTTATGGTTTGTTAGGTTCCAATGGAGCAGGGAAATCAACAACTATGAATATTATCTGTAATGTGTTGACCCAGACAGAGGGAGATGTCTTTATAAATGGAATAAACCTTCGCAAAGATTCTATTGCAGCAAAAAAATACATAGGATTTTTACCGCAAAAAGCTCCGCTACATACGGAGATGACTGTGGATGAATACCTCTACCATTGTGCGGATATTCGACTTATGCCTAAAGATAAAATCCCAGAAGCTGTTGAAAGAGTCAAGGAGAAGTGTGGTATTACTCATTTTAGTAAGAGAATGATTTCTAATCTTTCTGGAGGATATCAGCAAAGAGTAGGGATAGCTCAGTCTATTATTCACAATCCAATGTTTGTGGTGTTGGATGAACCAACGAATGGATTGGACCCGAATCAAATTACCGGAATACGTCACCTTGTCCGGGAGATTGCAGAGGAGAGGGCTGTACTGATTTCTACGCACATATTGCCAGAGGTTCAGGCTGCTTGTGACTATATTATGATGATAGAGCATGGTAAAATGGTATTTAAAGGTTCTATTGATGATTTTAATCATTATATGGAGCCGAGTGTTGTGTTAGTAATCATGCATCGTCCGCCTGAAGATCAACAGCTTTTATTAAATATCCCGGGTGTAGAACGAGTAGAACGATTGACTCGTACGCGTTTCCGCTTGCATTTCAAAGGTGATGACACTATTGTGGAGAAAATTGTCAAAGAAGCTGTAGCAAATGATTGGCATTTACGTGAAATCTCACTTGAAAAAGAATCTTTGGATAAGGTGTTTGCGAAGTTATCCGGAAAATCATTTTAAACAAAATATAGTTAAATGAGAACAATAATGAGAATTATGAAGACTGAGCTCAGAGTTCTGTTCTTCTCTCCAATTGCTTGGATTGTGTTGATTGTGTTCGCTTTCCAAATGGGACTTACATATTGTGATGGATTATCAGACCAAATAAGGGATGCTGCGATGGGATATAGGCCTTATAATGTTACAAGGTATTTGATGGCTGGTTATGGCGGTACTTTCTCTGAAATGTTGGATAACCTTTATCTTTATATTCCACTTCTTACAATGGGATTGATGAGTAGGGAGTTTAGTAGTGGTTCAATTAAGCTACTTTATTCATCTCCTGTTTCCAATATGCAGATTGTAATAGGTAAATACCTTTCTGTGATTGTGTATGGATTAATTCTGATTGCTTTAATGATATTACCTGTTATACTTACTATAGGTGTTGTGAAAGATGCAGATATCCCATTGATGCTTACGGCAATTTTGGGGGTATTTGTTACGATTGCTGCCTATGCGGCAATAGGCTTGTTTATGTCTACTATTACGAAATATCAGGTGGTGGCTGTGATTGCTACAATGGCTGTTCTGGCTGTTTTGAATTTTATCGGGAATTTCGGACGCGATATTGATTTTGTACGTGATCTTACCTATTGGTTGTCAATCTCTGGACGCTCGAAAGTATTTCTTGAAGGGATGATTTGTAGTAAAGATGTGGTCTATTTTGTATTGGTGATTTTTATGTTTTTAGCATTTACCTACATCAAATTGCAGGGAGAACGATTAAAGAAAACTAAAATAGAAACGGCCTTGCGCTATGTATCTGTTTTGTGTCTTGTTTTAGGGTTGGGATATATTTCTTCCCGTCCGATTATGATAGCATACTATGATTCGACTGCAACAAAACAAAATACATTGGCCGTTGAGAGTCAGGAAATCATGAATAAGATAGATGATGATTTGACGATGACTACCTATGTGAATCTACTGGATGAGACTTGGTATAATGCTTCACCTTCTTCAAAACTTACAGATATGGAACGTTTTGAAAAATTCATACGTTTCAAACCTGGTATGAAAATAGAATATGTCTATTATTATGGACCGGGTTCTCATAAGTTTTATGATAAAAAATATGCAGATCTTTCTCCCAAAGAGAGAATGGAGGAAATTTGTAAAATTTATGATTATAATCCCAAAATATTTGTTTCTTCTGACGATATTGCAAAAACAGAGGATATTTCTGCTGAAAATGGTCGACTTGTCAGGGTGTTAAAAAGAGAGAATGGAGCTAAATCTTATTTACGTATTTATGAAGACCAATATGTGCATCCTTTTGAAGATGGAATTACGACAGCTTTTAAAAATCTGGTGGAGAAAGCTCCAGTAATTGCTTTTGTGACAGGACATGGCGAAAGAAGTTGCGACGATTATGGTGAAAAAGGATATGCAGCGTTTGCTAACAACAGAACTTTTCGCAGCTCGCTAGTAAATAGTGGATTTAGTGTTATATCCCTGACATTGGAAAATCCCGTTCCGGAAAATGTGAATGTATTGGTGATTTCCGATATGCGTAGTCCTATGTCTGAAAATGAATTCATAAACTATAAATCCTTTGTTGAAAATGGAGGAAATTTGATTATAATGGGAGAACCGAAGCGAATAGAATTTATGAATCCACTAGTGAAAGAATTAGGATTACGATTCGCTGATGGTATTTTGGTTGCACCTTCGAATCAATATCCGGATGATATTATTGCAGCTAATATACAACCGGCAGCTCTATCAGTATCACCATATTTTTCGAAACTGATTCAAGGGGGAAATACAATCATAACTCCATCTGCTGCGGCTGTTGAAATAATTGATACAACGAAGGGTTTTACTATTTCTGAAATATTAGCAACTGCACCTCAAGGCTCGTGGATTGAGTACGAAACAGTAAATTTTATAGATGAAAAATCAAGTATAAATCCTCAAAAGGGTGAAGTTGAGAAATCAAATTCTGTGATGTTCTATCTGACTAAAGATATTGCAGGAAAACCTCAACAGCGTATTTTTGTTATCGGAGATGCAGATTGTCTTTCCACTAAAGAGCTAACAGTCTCACGAGCTGGTTTAAATGGAGCAAATTTTAATTTGATAACTGAAATGTTTTATTGTATGTCGTATGGTGAGTATCCTGTCAGAACTCAAAGTGTGCGTCCTCCAGATGATGAATTATATATTGGCCGTCCAGGACTTTGGATTGTGAAGATATTTTTTATAGGGCTGCTCCCGTTGTCAATTTTGGTTATTTGCATAGTTTTCCTTGCTAGAAGAAAGAGGAGATAAACAGGCTGTTGCTATAGATATTTATCTGTTTGAGGGTGGGATGTGTTTTTCGCATCCCACTTTCTTTGGTTTTGTATGGTGATTGATGTGGTTGTATGGGTAGATGAGGAGAATGCGAAAAAAATATTGAGATTGTTTTCTCTTTATTTATTTTTGATGTATCTTTGTCACCCAAATTTTAGTAGGTTTAACGCATTAAAAATCAAATCTCTTTTGAAAGGAGGCTGTTAGAAATTGGACAGTGATATGCTGTCGGCATCAGAATAATTGAAGTGAATATATTAAAACGGTGAGGTCGGAAAAGTCAAATTGTCCGATAGATGGATGGTTTTTATCCGGCAAAATTAATGCGTAAAAATAAACTTTAAAAAACTTAGAAATCATGATTATTGTACCTTTAAAAGAAGGCGAAAATATTGAGAGAGCCTTAAAGAAATTCAAAAGAAAATTTGAGAAAACAGGTGTTGTAAAAGAATTGAGAGATCGTCAGGCATTCACAAAACCGTCTGTTCGTAACCGCGCTCAGCGTATCAAGGCTGTTTATAAACAAAGTTTGCAGCAGGCTGAAGAGTAATTTTTGTCCTTTAAATTTGTTTTTTTAAAAAGAATCGCTTATTTTGGATTCGATTTAAGTTTATGGGTGACGAGATTGATTCCTTCTTGGAGTATTTGAAAGATATTAAGCGTTATTCCCTTAATACTCTGTTAGCTTATTCGGAAGATTTGAATCAATTTGTTGAGTTCTGTGAAAAGGTTGAGTTAGTACATGAATGGTCGGACGTGACTTCCGGTATGATTCGACGGTTTGGAGCCGGATTGATGGCTGGAAGTTTGGAGTTTGGAGAAGGAGAGCGACGGCGAAAGGTGAAGCCGCAAAGTGCAAAGTCGGTGAATCGGAAGTTGAGTTCGTTGCGCTCTTTGTTCCGTTATCTGATTCGTGAAGGTGTTGTAGACACCGATCCTGTGGAGTTGGTGAATGCTCCCAAGATTCGGAAAAAATTACCGGTGTTTGTGCCGGATGATGAAATGGACGAATTATTGGATGGTGTTTACGAAGAAGGGGATTTTCCATCTTTCAGGGATTGGATAATTCTGATGGTGGCTTATTGTACGGGCATGCGCCGTTCTGAATTGGCTGCGCTGAAAATTGAAGATTTCGATATGGAAGCGAAAGTGGTCAAAGTAGTCGGTAAGGGTGATAAGGAACGTCAGATTCCGATGTTGGATGAGTTGGCTGCTGATGTCAAATCTTATTTGGCTGTGCGGGAGGCTAGAGCTAATAAGGAGAAAGCCGGGACTTGCTTTTTTATTACGGATGGCGGATTACCGGCAAGCGCCGCTTATATTGCTGCTCGTGTGAAAAAGCAGCTGAATAGAGTGGGGGCGCTGTCGAAGAGAAGTACTCATGTGCTGAGGCATTCGTTTGCTACGGCTTTGTTGAATAATGGAGCTGAGAGCGAGGCAATACGGAAATTGCTGGGTCATGAGAGTTTGGCTGCAACGCAGATATATACTCATAATTCTTTTGAAAAGTTGAAACAAGTTTATAACAAGGCCTTTGACAGGTCTAAAAGAAAAGGAGGAGATTATGGAAATCAAAATTAATGCTGTCGGTTTTTCCGCAAGTGCACAATTAGAAGATTTCATCCAGAAGAAAATCAGTAAGCTGGAGAAGTATCATGACGGTATTGTTAATACTGAAGTAACCTTGAAGCTGGAGAAAGATGATAATCTGGAAAATAAAGTGGTAGAGGTGACTGTTGGTGTTAAAGGTCAGGACGTTTTTGCAAAGAAAAATGCCAAGAAATTTGAAGAGGCAGTTGATGAATTGTATGATGTTCTGAAACGTCAATTGGTAAAAGTTAAAGAAAAAGAGAGAGCAAATTAATGTAATATGTGCCCTTAAAATTTTGTGGCACACGATTTTTTGATTATATTTGCACGCTCAAAAGAACGGACTTGGAGTGTCTATATGATGCTCTGTGTTTGTAAGTAAATGAAAATCAGAGTTATTTGAGATAAATTGTTTAATAATAAAAAGTTTTTAAGTCATGGCTAAAGAAAAGTTTGACAGGTCAAAACCGCACGTAAATATTGGTACTATCGGTCACGTTGACCACGGTAAAACTACTTTGACTGCTGCTATTACAACAGTGCTGGCAAAGAAAGGTCTTTCTGAATTGCGTTCTTTCGACTCTATCGATAACGCTCCGGAAGAAAAAGAAAGAGGTATCACTATTAACACTTCTCACGTAGAGTATCAGACAGCTAATCGTCACTATGCTCACGTTGACTGTCCGGGTCACGCCGACTATGTGAAGAACATGGTTACTGGTGCTGCTCAGATGGACGGTGCGATTTTGGTTTGTGCTGCAACTGATGGTCCGATGCCTCAGACTCGTGAGCACATCCTGTTGGCTCGCCAGGTGAACGTTCCGAGAATCGTGGTATTCTTGAATAAAGTGGATATGGTGGATGATCCTGAAATGCTGGAATTGGTTGAGATGGAAGTACGTGAATTGCTTTCTTTCTATCAGTATGATGGTGATAATACTCCGATTATCTTAGGTTCTGCATTGGGCGCATTGAACGGTGAGGCAAAATGGGAAGACAAGGTTATGGAGTTGATGGATGCTGTTGATAGCTGGATTCCACTTCCTCCGCGTGATAATGAAAAACCGTTCTTGATGCCTGTTGAGGACGTGTTCTCAATTACCGGTCGTGGTACTGTTGCTACCGGTCGTATCGAAACTGGTGTTATCCATGTAGGTGACGAAATGGAAATTATCGGTTTGGGTGCTGATGGTAAGAAAACTGTTTGTACCGGTGTTGAAATGTTCCGCAAATTGTTGGATGAAGGTGAAGCTGGTGATAACGTTGGTTTGTTGTTACGTGGTATCGACAAAAACGAAATCAAACGTGGTATGGTATTGGCTAA